>JBDTOV010000019.1:0-47612 GCA_039933035.1 Ginsengibacter sp.
GTCCACGGATCACTTTGTGCATAGCCAACGGCAGGAATAAAAGAAATTAAAAGCCCGAGGTAGCAGGCAAATTTATATGCTCTTTGCATGGGAGATTTATTTTTATTGACTGGTAGAAAATTTATTATTTTTTGCTTTCATCTTACTGTAAAAAGGATACGCGACAATTTAATTATTTTATTAAGTAATCTGGTAAATCAGCCTGCGTTTCACGAAGAAAAGTTTTTATTCAGCCCAATATTTTTGGCTTTTTTTTGGGCTCTTTACCTGTATGGCAGACCGACAGGATGCAACAGGTTTGTATCTTCCGCTGTTTTCATCCAGGCTATTAATCTGCTAACAGGATAATACAATTTATAAAAATAATTTTTACGTTTATGACAGAATTTTTTGCATTTAATAACCGTTGCAAATAATAATTGTAAATAATTCATCATTTGTTCTTAATCCGCTCAAAGTTTTTATCAGTTATTTTCGCAAGGAATTAAAATTTTATTCATGTGCGGAATCGCCGGTTTTATAGATTTCAATCATTCTTCGTCCCTCAATATTCTAAAAGATTGCACGGATGTATTGTCTCATCGCGGCCCTGACGGAAGTGGTTATGAATTTATTCAGCAAGAAAACTACCAGGCAGGATTCGGGCATCGCCGTTTGTCTATTATTGATTTAAGCAATGCGGCCAGCCAGCCCATGTGGTACAAAAATTTCTGCATAGTTTTTAATGGCGAAATATATAATTATGCAGTTATAAAATCCGAGCTGGAAAAGCTTGGTCACGAGTTCATCTCTCAATCTGATACGGAAGTTATTCTACATGCATGGGAACAATGGAAAGAGGAAATGCTGCAAAAGTTTATTGGCATGTTTGTATTTGTTATCTGCGATCAGCAAAAGCATACATTATATTGCTTTAGGGACCGGGCAGGGGTAAAACCTTTTTACTATTACTGGCATAATGGTTTGTTTTTATTTGCATCCGAATTGAAAGCGCTTATAAAACATCCTCTTTTTGAAAAGCACATTAACACGGATGCGGCAGCGGCTTTTATGCAATTGGGGTACGTTCCTACCCCTTACTGCATTTTCAATAATACCCAAAAATTAAAGGCAGGCCATTTTTTAAAATTAGATCTGAATGCAGCAAGCATCCATTCACAACAATACTGGAATGTGTATGATGCCTATAACCAGGTTCCCTTGGAAATAGGCTATGAAGATGCAGTAGCAGAAACAGAAAAATTACTCCTCAACGCTTTTCAATACCGGATGGTAAGTGACGTGCCTGTAGGTGTATTTTTGAGCGGAGGCTACGACAGTACCTGCGTGACTGCGCTCCTTCAGAAAAATAATATGGAAAAAATAAAAACCTTTACCATAGGGGTAGAACATGCAGGCATAAATGAAGCGCCGTTTGCCAAAGAAATTTCAAAACGCCTGGGTACAGACCATACGGAACAGTATTGTACTGAGAAGGAAGCGTTGGCAATAGTGCCGCAGTTACCTTTTTTCTACGATGAGCCTTTTGCCGATAGCAGCGCCATTCCCACAACATTGGTTAGTAAAATTGCCCGGCAAAAAGTTACCGTGGCCTTATCAGCCGATGGAGGAGACGAAATATTTGCAGGCTATAACCGCTACGATTATATTACAAAATATGGAAAACTATTAAAGACCGTGCCGTCTCCTCTACGCAGAAGTGTGGCTGGGATAATGAATTATATTCCTGCCAAAAATATCCCGGTTTTTAATAAAAATATTCTTTTCCAAAGCCGGTATCAAAAAATAAAGTCCGTGTTAAAAAATCCGTCGGAAGAAAATATAATGATGCAACTTACGAAGATAATGGACGATGAGGGAGTAGCTAAGCTTTTTAAAAAATCTTTTTCAATTCTAAACACAGGGTTAAACAGCAAAGAGTTACAAGAAGAAAATTATTCATCGCTTGCTTTTATGATGGCCATTGATTACCAGACCTATTTACCCGATGATATTTTACAAAAAGTAGATCGTGCAACCATGAGCGTTAGTCTTGAAGGCCGCGAGCCTTTTTTGGATCATAGGATCATAGAATGGGCAGCGAGGCTGCCCATGCAGTATAAATATAACCAGGGAAATAAAAAACATATTATCAAAGAAATCGTACACAAATACCTTCCCAAAGAAGTAATGGATCGGCCAAAAACCGGCTTCGGCATTCCGATTGCCCAATGGCTAACGACAAATTTAAAGCCTTTCGTACATCGATTTTTGGGTGAAGATTTTGTGCTAAAACAACAAATATTTCACTACGCTGAAATTGAAAAAATTAAAAAATTATTTTATAATGGCAGAACCGAATGTGCAGAGACTATCTGGTATTTGCTAATGTTTCAAATGTGGTACGACATATGGATTAACAATAATTAATTGTTTAAATATGCGTTTGTCTTAAAAAAACGCCTTGAACGTTCCTAAATTTGAAAAGAAAATCTATCAGGGAAGGAGCGACTGCGTTTTATAATTTGGAAAGTTTTGTGGAAAGTTACCATGAATTGTTTTCGGCAGTTTTTGTCACTTCCAAATACTTTATACTTTATGACCAACAGCATGGTAAAAAGGAACAGTATTACTGAGAATTATATTTGTTAGTCCTGCATTTTGCATTAATTCTGTTACTTCAACTTTTAAAAAATTATTGTTTGAGCCTTGTACCAAATCGGTCAAGCGCGTCGTTCCTGATAATAAGAAACGACCTGGTGGCATAATCACTTAAAGGTACCCGTGAGGCTATTTTCCGAAATCCTAAAAAATTTAAGAACCTGGCTACAGTAACAAATGGTAAGTACAATACAATTGCCAAAAAATCACAAACCAATTTCTTGGCATTCGCCGGAAGTTTGCAAACAATTTTACGAAGAATATCACTTAATTTAAACAGTATGCCAAAGAACCAACCTCGTTTTTCTAAATTATAATAAAGATAAACGTAGAAAAAGCCACCGGTTTTATTTTTATTACGCAATCTTTCATTGCTTGCTATGTATCGGGATATGGTGCAATACTCCAACGCTCATCTCGAAATCAAAAGTTTCGTCATTGAATAGCAATGTGTCAATAGAGGCTTTTGAAAGTCTTACGCTACTTCTGTTATTTAAAACGTGTGCTGCTGCAAATAAAGCATTACTGGGATCCACCGCTTCTATAAATCCCGATTGCCCGGATAAATACTTACTCCATCTTCCTGAACCACAGCCCATGTCGATTCCATAAGTTTGTTTATTCAACATGGTTTCATCAATAATATCAAAATACTGATTTCCGGCAAGTAGAATATCGTTATCAGAAAATTCATTGAATTTCGTCCACTCTTCCCCAAATTATTCTACTACTTTTTTATCGATATTGCCACCGTCGATCCCAAAAATGTGCATCTCTTTATCTCCTATTGTAATTATTTCGTCCGGAGTTCTTTCAAAATCAGCAGGCTTCATTTTTATTTAATTTTAAAAACAGGTCGCAAAAATAGTGGGTATTTTTATAGAAGTTTTGATTTTTGGCATCGGGCATTGTATTACGTGATCCATTAAAGATTTCTCGTCATTTTAAATATACCTTTTCCAATAAAACATGGTGATGTGTTATTTTGAAATTTAAAAGAAAAGTAAGTTTTGGCATCCTATTTTAGAGTTATTTGCGGGATTAATTATTCGTTCTTATTCTGCAACCGGCATCCTGATCCAGGCAAGTACCATCAAAAAAGAATCAAATAGCTCCAGGTTTCAAAAGGGGCGACTTTCACGAATTTGTTTGTAAAGGCATTAAGCTAATTAGCTAAAAGGTTTTAATTTGCGCTTCCACAGGGCTAATTTATTTTCTTATTCGTTAAAGCTTAATTTCCAGTATGAAATTTTTTTTATTCACGTTGATTCCTGTGGTTATGGCATTGGGTGCCGATGCGCAATACACCGACTCTTTAAATGCAAAAGACTATGCACATGCTGAAAGTTTTCTGTCTTATAATACCGGGCAATATATTGATCATGGGAGCGTAAATCCACATTGGCTGCCAGGCAACCGGTTTTGGTACCGGGATTTAAATCCTTCAGGCGCGGAATTTATATTGGTAAATTCTTTTAATGGAAAAACAACCCCGGCCTTTAACCAGCAGCGATTGGCGAATGCACTTTCAACAGCAACGGGAAAACCATATGCTGCTCAAACGCTACCTTTTCAAAACTTCAGATTTTCTGATGATGAAGGAACTATTTTTTTTGATATAAATGGAAGACATTGGAAATGCGACCTGGGAAATTATCAATGTACCCAGGATGTCGATGGTACATTCATTTCAAATGCCAGCCCGGGGAACGATGAAGTTCTTTCGCCTGATGGCCAAAAAGCAGCTTTTATTACAGATTATAATTTATGGGTGAGAGATGTGAAGACCGGCAAAAAAACACAACTGACCACGGATGGTGTTCAAAATTTTAGTTATGCAACAGATAATGCGGGGTGGAAACAAAGCAACAATCCTATCCTTCGCTGGTCGCCCGATTCCAGGAAGATCGCCACTTTTCAACTGGATGAGCGGAAGGCGGGTGTTATGTATCTTGTTCCCACCAATGTGGGTCATCCAACGCTTAAATCATGGAAATACCCATTGCCGGGAGATACCAATATCATTATGATAGAAAGGGTAATTATTAATGTAGATACACCAAAAGTTATCCGGTTACAGATAGTGCCTGATCCGCATCGTGGCACCCTAAGCGATGATATTTCCAGCAGCGGAACTTTTGATGACGTGGACTGGAATCCTGATGACTCAGAGCTTGCATTTGTTTCTACGTCCCGGGATCATAAGCAGGAAAAATTTCGTATAGCCGATGCCGTTACAGGCGCCGTGCGTGAAGTGTTTGATGAAAAGGTTGCTACCCAATATGAATCAGGGCAGGGAGCCATTAACTGGCGTTACCTGCCAGCTACAAATGAAATCATCTGGTATTCTGAAAGAGATGACCGGGGACATTTGTATTTATACGACGCCAAAACAGGGAAGCTTAAAAATAAGATTAATGAAGGGGATTATGTAGTTACGCAATTATTTAAAGTAGATGAAAAAAACCGGGTGTTATATTTTCTTGCCGTTGGGTTGGATAAAAAAAATCCTTATTTCACTCATTTGTATTCAATAGGATTTGATGGCAAACATTTTACGTCACTTACACCGGAAGAAGGCAATCACTCTGTAACTTTCCCCCCTGGCGAACAAAATTTTATTGACAGTTATTCTCAACCAGATGTGCCTGCGGTAATGGTGTTGCGAAATATAAAAGGTAAGCTTATTTCAACATTAGAAAAAACAGGTGTCTCAAGATTGAGAGCTACGGGCTGGCAACCCCCAAAACCTATCACGGTAAAAGCGCATGACGGGCAAACTGACCTTTATGGATTGATGTTTACACCTACCCAGTTGAATCCGGACAAAAAATACCCTGTGATTGATTATATCTATCCGGGTCCGCAGGGCGGAAGCATAGGAAGCTGGTCATTTATTGCTTCCCGGGGCGATCACCAATCACTGGCTGAACTTGGTTTTGTTGTAGTGTTAATTGAAGGAACCAGTAATCCTTTGCGTTCAAAAAGTTACCATGATATGAGCTATGGCAACATGGCGGAAAATACATTGCCGGACCAGGTGGCCGGGATAAGGCAGCTTGCAAAACAATACCCATACCTGGATACGGCCCGTGTTGGTATTTGGGGCCATTCCGGTGGCGGCTTTGCAACTGCTGCGGCTATGTTTCGCTATCCTGATTTCTTTAAAGTCGGTATTGCAGAATCGGGCAATCACGATAACCGTAATTATGAAGATGATTGGGGCGAGCGGTACATCGGTCTTGAGACAGCAGGAGCCTATGGAGTATCGAATTATGAACCACAGGCCAACGAAAGATATGCAATGAACCTGAAGGGCAAACTGATGCTTGCTCATGGAATGATGGACGACAACGTACCTCCTTCCAACACCATGCTGGTGGTAGAAGCGTTGGAAAAAGCTAATAAAGATTATGACCTGGTAATATTCCCCAACAGCAGGCATGGATATGGCGCTTATTCATTGTACATGATGAGGCGGCGTTGGGATTATTTTGTAAAAAATCTTTTACATAAGGAGCCGCCAAAGGAATACAAACTTAGTTTCTCAACGGATCCGGGAAATTGAACTCAGTAATCAATACAATTGTGACAGGATCAATTCCTCAAAATATAGATTTAAAGTGGAAGCCGATAATACTACTTCATTTTGAAAGATTAAGGAAGATTGCTTTATGGATAAAAAGCTTACGCAGCGAGCTTAAAAAAGGTGAATAGCCTTTACATAAAAACGCTATTCACCCATTAAAAATTACATCCAATTTATTGCCCAATACCTCCCGCACTATTCAATCTCTTATTTTCTTCATCGGCTGCTGCTTTTCTTTGCCTTGCTGCTTTTACAAGGCTATTGCCAAATCGGTAGGAGAAATTTATTTTCAATTGCTGGCTTTCAAAATTACCACTCGCCTCCAGGTGGCTTCCCCCATAATCACTTATACCTTTCCAATGTAATGTATTGAAGACATCAGTAAAACTCACTTTGATGTTTCCTGCTCCTTTTAGTACTTTTTGCTGAACGCCCGCATCTATAAATCCTAAGCCTCTGCTTTTAAAAGTGCCTCCCCATACCGATGGGGAATTATAAAAACCTGACAGTTCTAATGTAGGACCCTTCTTTATGCTAAATGTTTGTTGGGTATAAATAGAAAATGCATCCACATTCACATTTATTTTTTTGCCGGTACCGAAATCAGCTATGTATGCAGAATGATACCCGTTGAAAGTTGCAAAAACGCTCCACCATTTCGTGATAGTAACCGGTGCGCTGATATTAAGACTAAATATATTTTGCTGCGCCAGGTTCTTTTGAGTAATAAAACTTTTGTTTTGCACCGTGTCTATAATCTGTGCAAAATAGTCTTTGATGTGGCTGTAACTTAATGATGTAACATAGCGGTATAAAAAGGTGTGTGATAGCTGAAAGCTGTTAGTATATTGAGGATTTAAAAATGCATTGCCTTTACGGTAAGTTAGCTCATCCAGTCTATCTTCAAAAGGATTCAGGTCCTGGTAACCGGGGCGATCAATACGCCTGCTATAATTTAGATTCAAAGAGTTTTTTGCATTCACTGTATAAGTGAGCGCTCCACTCGGAAAAAAATCGGTATAGTTCCGCTTAACGATGTTATCCGGTTGGGACACATGACTTATTAAATCCCCTTCACTTTTTGTATTTTCCATTCTTACACCAGCCTGCACGGTTGTTTTTTTGCTTAGTGGCCTGTTATAATTCACATACAACGCCTTTACATTTTCGTCATAGTTAAATTTATTACTACGATCTATGTCCTTAATATCGCCGGTACCATATACATTATAGAAATCAAAAGTGTTTTTGGTTTTCACATCTGTTAACTTGCCGCCGAAGCCCAGTTTGCCTTTATAAAATGGCTGTTCATAATCAACTTTAGCC
The DNA here is from genome assembly GCA_039933035.1 of Ginsengibacter sp. Taxonomy (GTDB): domain Bacteria; phylum Bacteroidota; class Bacteroidia; order Chitinophagales; family Chitinophagaceae; genus Ginsengibacter. Next base: position 7,556 of record JBDTOV010000019.1, read on the forward strand.
GTGTAGATGTTGATATCTGTAGGTGTATTATTCCTGTAAATTCTTTCACTTAGCAGATCATCTGTAAAAGGATCCCTGTAATAATTAGGCTGAAAGCTTGTGCCCCTGCGTCTAAAGCTTACTATATCTCCATCAATATCCAGTTCTTTACCGGTTGTATCCGCATACCGATAATTAATATTATAATCAATATTATTTCGTGTACCCGGTATATCATTAGATGCATATAAAATTTTATTAGGAATGTCCGTGTTGTTCGGGCTTATTACTGTGTTGCTCTGAGCAGAAGAAGTACTGTTGTTAAAATTTCCTGTCACCATTACACCTATAATATTTCTAGCGTTCAATGTATAATCTATACCAGCCTTAACGTTGTTGGTTTTATTATCATTGTTATTGATGCTATGCTGGTCATAGGTAGTGTCATTCTGCACGCGGTACAAGTTGAAAAGATTCCGTGTCTTTCCGAAATCGTTACTGTAATTGCTGAAAATGTTTATTTTTTTATTGCGATAATTCAGGCTCACAGAGTTATTATATTTTGGTGTATGGCCAAAAGCCACACCACTGGCAATATTTCCATTGGCGCCATAATTTTTATTCTTTTTAAGCCTGATATTTATAATGCCTGCGTTTCCCGCGGCGTCATATTTGGCGGAAGGATTGGTTATCATCTCGATAGATTCTATATCAGCAGAATTAACTGAACGCAGATAAGCTGCCAGGTCGGCACCGGCCATTTGTGTTGGCTTGCCATCAATATATATTTTAACGCCGTTTTTACCCTGCATGGAAATATTATCGTCTTTATCTACTGAAACTCCGGGAGATTTTTGTAAAAGTTCGAAAGCATTGCTACCCGTAGCGTTAATACTGTTCTCAACATTGAAGACTGTTTTGTCAGCTCTTACTTCTATCATTGGTTTTTTTACCTGCACAGTTACCGTGGCAAGTGCCGTATTGCCCCGCAGTAAAATCAACGGAGCCGCGGTAATTTGCTGGCCTTCCGTAATTATAAATTTTGGAGAAGTGTTTTTTGTATGCCCAACCGATGTAGCCGAAAGAAAATAAGTTCCCGCTTTAATTCCAGGCATCCTGAAAATCCCTGTGATGTTGGTTACAGCCGTTTTAGCAAGAGAAGAGTCTTTGGCATTTAATAAAATAACGGTAGCTGCGGGGAGTGGTTTATTATTATCCTCAGAAATTGTTCCTGATATTTGTGCTGAATTTTGAGCAAAAGAAAAAAACCCAGCTAAAATAAATATAGTTAGGGCAAAAATTTGTTTCATAATTAAGTTGAGTTTTGGTGACTGGATTAAAATGATTCGCAAAAATATTTTTATTATTTTCCCGATAAGATCCGAAGTGGATGAATTGAATGTTTCAATGTTTGAGCGGTAAAAAAACCGCTTCCAGTTATTTAGAAGATTATTTCATGGAACAAAAATCACGGTCCAACTCGCAAATGGAAATGAGTAGAAAAAACGAAAGAAATATTAATCTATTCTTTCAGAACCAAACCAGGTATGTAACGCTTTGGGCAATTGAATTCCACCTGCTGTTTGATTGTTTTCCAGCAATGCAGCAACAATCCGCGGCAATGCTAAGGATGAGCCATTTAAGGTATGAACGAGCTGTGTTTTATTATCCTGGTTCTTAAAACGTATTTTCATCCGGTTACTCTGGAAGCTTTCAAAATTACTGACGGAGCTAACTTCCAGCCATTTTTCCTGGGCAGCACTAAATACTTCAAAATCATAAGTAAGCGCGGAAGCAAAGCCCATATCGCCACCACAGAGTCGCAGAATCCGGTAAGGAAGTTCCAGCCTTTGTAATAGTTTTTCAACATGGTTTACCATTTCTTCCAAAATTTCATAACTCTTGCCAGGATACACTATTTGTACGATTTCCACTTTATCAAACTGGTGCACACGGTTCAGGCCGCGGACATCTTTTCCATAACTACCAGCTTCACGCCGAAAGCAGGGAGTATACGCCGTCATTTTAATAGGGAGGTCATTTTCCTTTACCATTTCATCGCGGTAAATATTAGTTATGGGTACCTCGGCAGTTGGTATCACGTATAAGTTGTCGGCTCCCGCAAAATACATTTGCCCCTCTTTATCCGGTAACTGCCCTGTTCCATAAGCGCTGGCCTCATTCACCATCAATGGCGGCTGATATTCTATATAGCCCGCTGCAGTATTATAATCTAAAAAATATTGTATGAGCGCACGCTGCAGTTTGGCACCTTTATTTTTATAAAACGGAAAACCACTTCCGGTTACTTTATTGCCCAACTCAAAATTAATTAGATCATATTTCTTTGCGAGTTCCCAATGAGGTAAGGCTCCTGCATCAAGCGAGGGTTTTTGGCCGCCTTCTCTCACTAGCTCATTTTCTTCCGGTGTTTTTCCGGGTGATACGGAAGTATGTGGAAGGTTCGGTAATTTTATTAAATCATCGTGAAGATTTTTTTCAATACCGGTTAATTTGTCGCTGACGGGTTGTAAAAAGGATTTCAAATCAGCAACTTCTTCTTTTTTTTCTTCAGCCAATTGCTTATTACCGCCTGCTATTAACTGGCCTATTTCTTTTGAAGCGGAATTTATTTTTGATTGGATTTCATCCAGTTTAAACTGTAGTTTCTTTCTTTCATCATCCAACCTGATAATTGTATCAACAGTAGTGGAGTCAGTGAAATTTTTTACTGCTAACCGCTCCTTTACCAACCCGGGATTATTACGAATAAACGCAACCTGTAACATCTCTATAAGATTTTTTGCGAAAATAGTTCTATTTGCTTTTATAGGCAGTAGGATTATATACCATATATCTTTCAGGATTGTTTATGGAAGTAAAACCGCATTGTTCATATAGCCGGTGAGCGTCTTTTGTCGCCAGCAATATTCTGCGCAATCCCTGCAAATCCGGATGTGCCAATATCACCTCAATTAGCCATTTCCCCAGGCCCTTCCCCTGGTAATTTTTATCAATAAAAACATCAGCCAGGTAAGCAAAAGTTGCATTATCAGTAATTATTCTTGCGTAACCAACCTGGCCGCCGCCCGGAAAGGGTTGCTTGCTTCTGTTATACATACCAAAACACAATGAACCTTTCATTGCCTTCTTCACAACCCGGATATCAACTCCGGGAGACCAATATGATTGGGACAAAAAGCCGTGTACATAATCAATATCGATTTTACGTTTGTCAGTAGAGATGACATAGTTATTTTTTGTATCAGTATAGCTCATGTTAGCATTTTAAAACAAAGATGGTAAATACAATTAAATTTGCATACATATGAATGCAAAAGATGATCTGCAATCCCGCTGGTGGAAACTGGAAGAAAAATTCATGGAGAAGTTTGGTAAAAAACCCGATGTGGAAGTTGTTCTTTTTTTAATTGGTATCCAGGAAATCAGGAATCTCAAAAAAAAATTTTCCAAAGAGCAAAAACAGGATCTTATGCATGTGGCTGTATGCTCGCTGCTTTCCCAAAGTGGCTTTTACAGGATAGATGGCCATGATGTTGAAGGTTGGCCTCATTTTGTACAGTTAAAACCGTTACCGCAATACGATATGATTGAACAGGAAAATTTTCTTAAGGACCATATATTACTTTACTTTGAAGATATTAACGCAACTTTCACCGATTTTTAAAATTCATGATGAATAAATTAGTATATGCAGTCACCCTCTTTTTCATAGTTTCCTGTACTGCTTTAAAAAAGACGAAAACTGCGGAAACAACTCCACAAAGGGTAATGATCACGACTGATTATGGAACGATGGTCCTAAGGCTCTATAATAAAACCCCTTTGCATCGTGATAATTTTATTAAACTGGTGAAGCAACATTTTTATGATAGCCTTTTATTTCACCGGGTTATAAAAAAGTTTATGATTCAGGGCGGCGATCCGGCCAGCAAACATGCGAAGCCCGGCGAACTACTTGGAGAAGCTTCATTAAAGTATACAATCCCTGCAGAATTTGATACTGCTTTGTTTCATAAAAAAGGTGCACTGGCGGCGGCAAGGGAAGGAGATGAAGACAATCCTCAAAAAAGAAGCAGCCCGACGCAATTTTATATTGTGGAGGGAAAAACATTTACCAATGACGAAATGGATAAAATGGAAGAAAAATTGCACATAAAAATACCCGAAAATCACCGCGAAATTTACCGAACAATTGGCGGTACACCCTTTCTTGATATGAGCTATACTGTTTTTGGTGAAGTGATCAGCGGATTTGATGTACTGGAAAAAATAGCCCATATGCCTACCGATGAAAATAACAGGCCTTTGCAAAATATAATAATGAAAATAACCTTGCTAAAATAAATCATTAAAAAGAATATATTAATTTGCCGAATATTCTATTTTTAAAAAATAAAAAGACACATGAACTTTCCAGAAAATCTTCGTTATACAAAAGACCACGAATGGGTGTTACTTGATGGAGACATTGCTACCATTGGCATTACAGACTTTGCACAGCACGAATTGGGCGATATAGTATATGTAGAGATAGAAACCAAAGGTAAAGCGCTTGCTGCCGAAGCGATTTTTGGAACCGTAGAAGCAGTAAAAACCGTGAGCGATTTATTTCTTCCCGTTTCGGGAACGATCACTGAATTAAACCCAATCCTGGAATCAGAGCCGGAAAAGGTAAATACAGATCCTTATGGGGAAGGTTGGATGATAAAAATGAAGGTTGATGACGCTGGTGATGTAAGTAAACTGATGGATTCGGAAGCGTACCAGAAAGTGATTGCCTGATATATTCTTAAAACAAATGCAGAAAATTCCGATAAAAAAATTTTTGCCAGGCATTGCCTGGTTTTTTATTGTGCTGGTTCTTACCTGTATGCCTGGGAGGGACGTGCCGAAAATATCATGGCTCGATAAAATCTATTTTGACAAATGGGTCCATGCAGGAATGTTCGGCGGGCTTACATTTCTATTTAGCTGGCCTTTTTATTATTCGGGCTTTACGGCACAGCAAAGACTCTTCTATTTTATAAAAATTGCTTTAGTTGCCAGCATTTTGGGTTTAATAATAGAATTTATCCAAAAATTTTATGTAACCAGTAGGGATTTTGAGCTACTTGACTGGGCAGCTGATTCGGTCGGAGCTTTCCTTGCTTTTTTAGTTTGCCGGAAGGTTTTTATAAAGTCTGCCTCATAAATCTTATATAAAAAACGTTCTTATTATCTGGACTCTTTGCTCCCTAAATTTTAAATTAATACATTTGCGTATGGAAAATGTTGAGAACATGGAATATAATACTACCCGTAATCATCTTATAATAAGAGAATACGGTCGCCATATACAGAAAATGGTGGAATATGTATTAACCCTGGAAGACAGGGAAAAACGACAAAAGAATGCTTACGCACTTATTGAATTGATGGGGTTTTTAAATCCACATTTAAAAAATGTAGAAGATTTCAGGCATAAATTATGGGATCATTTGTTTTTAATCAGTGATTTTAAATTAGATGTTGACAGCCCATACCCGATACCCACCCGTGAAACTTTAAAAGCAAAGCCAGACCAATTAGCCTATCCTAAAAGATATCCAAGATATAACCACCTGGGTAAAAATATTGAGATTGTTATTGATAAAGCGCTGAAAGAAGAAGATAGCGAAAAGCGCCAGGGTTTTGCCAATGCTATTGCATATTATATGAAGCTTACTTACAGCAACTGGCATAAAGAATTGGTACACGATGATAATATCCAAACGGAACTTAACGCGATCACAAAAGGTGAACTCGAATTCAATAACCGACCTTTTGTAAAACACCGTGTTGATAATAGCCGTGAAGAATTTGTAAGTAACGTTGGAAAATACCGGAAAAATTTTGGAGGACGTAACAGGAACCAGGGAAGAGATGGGCAGGGAAGAGATAACCGAAATAACAACCGAAATAAATATCCGAAAAAAAGATATTAAATAATTTTTTTTCAAATAAAAAATAATTTGCAGCCCCGGCCTTCCTATATTGCCGGGGTTTTATTTTTTTCTTGAATACAAATCAATTGTAATGGGTGAATTTGCAGTTACCGGCGGGGAAAAATTGCATGGTGAAATAACACCACAGGGCGCAAAAAATGAGGCGCTGCAGGTTATTTCGGCAATATTACTTACGGCTGAAAAGGTTACCATTCATAATATTCCCGATATCATTGATGTAAACCTCCAGATTGAATTATTGGAGGGATTGGGAGTAAAGGTTGAAAGAATTGACAGGCATACCTGCATTTTCGAGGCCTCAGTTGTAAATACTGATTACCTTGCCTCGCCCGTTTTCAGGAGAATGACCGGGCGCTTACGCGGCAGCGTTATGCTTGCCGGGCCTATGCTGTCAAGATTTAAAAAGGCCTACATTCCAAAACCCGGCGGCGATAAAATTGGTCGCCGGAGATTAGATACACACATCATCGGCTTTCAAAAGCTGGGCGCCCAGTTTGACTATGATAATGACGCATCCTTTTTTCTTTTAAAGACTTCACAACTCAAAGGGACCAGCATGCTGCTGGATGAACCAAGTGTAACCGGAACGGCAAATATTATTATGGCGGCTGTCATGGCAACGGGAACAACGTCTATCTATAATGCCGCCTGCGAACCTTATATACAACAGCTTTGCAACATGCTTAACCGCATGGGTGCGAAAATTTCAGGGATCGCCAGCAACATGCTTATTATTGAAGGCGTAAAAGAACTGCACGGTACTACACACACCATTCTTCCTGACATGATTGAAGTAGGTTCTTTTATAGGACTTGCTGCGATGACAAAAAGTGATATTGTTATAAAAAATGCCGGTATCAATCATTTGGGGATTATTCCCGAAAGATTTCAGCAACTTGGCATACAAATGAATTTCTCAGGCGATGATATTCACATACCGGAACAGGACATCTATGAAATACAGACTTTTTTGGATGGTTCTATTCTTACGATATCCGATCATCCGTGGCCCGGCTTTACGCCTGACTTAATAAGTATCGTTTTAGTAGTGGCCACCCAGGCACGGGGAAGTATACTGGTTCATCAGAAAATGTTCGAAAGCCGATTGTTTTTTGTCGATAAAATTATTGAGATGGGTGCCCATATAGTTTTGTGCGATCCTCACAGGGTGGTTGTTATCGGTCTTGAAAGAAAATACCCGCTACGGGGGATACAAATGAGCAGCCCGGATATAAGAGCAGGTGTCGCCTTGCTAATAGCGGCCTTAAGCGCAGAAGGAAAAAGTATTATTCAAAACATAGAACAAATTGACAGGGGTTACCAGGATATTGATGGAAGATTACGAAAGTTAGGTGCCAGGATTGTAAGACAATGAGCAGGTGGCAAAGAGCAAACGTCAATGAGCAATAAGTATCATTGGTAAGACGATAGTTGTGGGACTGGCGGAAATATGCAAAGGGCAATAAATAACAATGGTTATTGATTTTTTCAGATGGAATCTAAATTAAAAAATGGAAAAACATTACAACAAACTGATTCTTATCACCGCACCATCCGGTGCGGGAAAAACTTCTATAGTGCAATACCTGATGCAGCACTTTTCGCAATTGGCATTTTCTGTTTCAGCTACAACGAGAAAAGCAAGGGGTAATGAAAAAAATGGGGCGGACTATTATTTTATTTCTGAAGAAAACTTCAAAGAAAAAATTCATCATAAAGAATTTTTAGAATGGGAAATGGTTTATGAAGGAAAATATTATGGTACTTTAAAATCAGAAATTCAATGTATATGGTCTGAAAAAAAAGTACCGGTGCTTGACATTGATGTGCAGGGGGCTATTCATGTGCAGCAACAATATCCCGTGAATACAATTTCAATCTTTATCCAGGCGCCTTCACTGGATGAATTAAAAAGCAGGCTACGGGGCCGTGGTTCGGAAACAGAAGAGACGCTGCAGGCAAGGTTAAATAAATCTTCTTTTGAAATGACTTTTAAAAAACATTTTGAAAATGTAATCATAAATAAGGATTTTGAAACTGCATGCCTGGAAGCTAAAAAGATAGTTTCAGCTTTCCTTGATAATTAAGTAATTTTAAGAGAGAGGATTATTTTCAATTATATATTTTTTTTTAATATGGACTGGACGTCACTTATAGCCATCATAGCCTCCTTAATACTTATTGGTTTTTTTGCCGGAATAGAAATTGCATTTGTATCTGTAAGTAAGCTTTCGATCGAGTTAAGAAAGAAGCAGGGAAGCTATGCCGGCAAAACCTGGTCTGGTTTCATGGAACGGCCCGCCCGTTTCATAGGCACTACGCTGGTTGCCCTGAATATTTTAATGGTAATTTACGGGTTTCTTTGGAGCGATATTCTCAACAGTGTATGGAAGTACTGGGGCATCGAAAACACTTTTGTAATGCTTGCAGTAGAAACGATTATTTCCACTATTTTACTTTTATTTTTTGAATTTATTTTTAAAGCATTTTTCCGGGCAACCAATAACGCGGTTATGGGCAGCAGCCTTATTACTTTCGTGGTGATGTTTTTTTATTCCATGTTTGCATGGATTGCCTCTTTGTTTGTAGATGTTGCCGAGTGGATGCTTAAATATATTTTTAATGTAAAACTGCAAAATAAAAGCGATGCTTTCACAAAAATTGACCTGGAGCATTTTATACAGCAAAGTAAGCTGAATGACAACGAAGACAATGAAGAAATGAATAATGAATTGTTTGAAAACGTACTGTCATTATCTGATATAAAAGTAAGGGAGTGCCTTATCCCACGAAAGGAAATTGAAGCAATTGACATCAATTACTCGATGTCTGAAATAAAAGCCCGTTTTATAGAAACCAAACTTAGTAAGCTGGTAGTGTATGAAGAAAATCTGGATAATATACAGGGATATATTCACCAGCTTGATATGTTTAGAAATCCCCAAAATCTCCGATCCATTCTTCTTCCCATACCCACCATTCCCGAAAGCATGAGTGCTACTGACCTCATAGATAAATTCAGCAAAGAACATAAGAGTATTGCATGGGTGATTGATGAATTTGGCGGCACTGCCGGAGTGGTAACTATGGAAGACCTGCTGGAAGAGATCTTTGGCGATATCAAAGACGAGTACGATGTAAACGAGGAATTTCTGGATAAACAAATTTCGGCCAGTGAGTATATTTTAAGTGGAAGGTTGGAACTCGATTATCTTATTGATAAATATAAAATGGAATTCAGGAAGAATGAAGAAACTGAAACCCTATCGGGATATATCATCAGCCAGCACGAATCTATACCACGGCAAAAAGACCGCATCATTATAGATGATTACCAGTTTGATATTTTAAGCGTTAGTGAAACCCGCATCGAAACGGTAAAACTTAAAGTACTCAGGTAAAAATGCATCACACTTTTCTATGTTTGCATGCGACCAGCCTATATCTTCCTGCATTGGATCTAAACCTGTAAATAAATTTTACCGCCTCAAATGATTATTGCAGTTAATACAAAAACTACCTGTAAAGATGAATTGAACGAAAAAGACATTTTTATTTTCGAAACTTTTAGCAGGATTATTAAACGTCACCCGGAGCATACTTTTGTTTTAATTACTGAAAAAAAGCAAAACGTTTTATTTAGTGATTTGAGCAATGTCATTATGGTAGTGACAGGACCCCTAAAAAAAAATGCGACTCAATGGTATATTTGGTATAATATACAAATTCCACGCATTCTTAAAAAATATAAGGCCAATATTTTAATAAGTTATGGAACGATTAGTTCAATCAGAACGAAGATTCCCCAGTGTATGATTGTGCCTGGTCTTACCTTTGTTAATCAACCATCTTTTTTTATAAAAAGTCATTTGCTATTTTATAAAACGTTTGTTCCACGCTCCTTAAAAAAGGCGAAAGCGATCATCACTTTTTCACAATTTTCCAGGACAGAGATTATTAATCAATATAAAATAGACAGCCATAAAATAGCAGTTGTTTACAAAGGGGTTAGCCAGAACTTCGGGCAAATTGATAATGAAGAAAGAGAGAACGTGAAAGCAAAATATACCGATGGCAATGAATATTTTATTTATACCGGTGAAATCGGAGCCGGTAAAAATCTGTTAAATTTACTTAAAGCGTTTTCTGCTTTTAAAAAAAGGCAGCAAAGCAATATGCACTTGCTAATTTCCGGCAACACTCCTTCGAAAACAGGCGCGATAACTGAGGCCCTGCGTCTCTTCAGGTTTAAAGAGAATGTACAACTTTTGGAAAACGAGCCAATAGAAGAATTTGCAAAAGTTACCGCAGCAGCCTATGCAATGGTATATCCTTCGTGTTATGAGAGCTTTGCTACACAACCATTACAGGCAATGATAAGTGGCGTTCCTGTTATCATTTCTTCCACAGGTGTTATGACTGAAGTATGCGCCGGCGCCGCCTTGTATGCCGATCCTGAAAACTTTAAAGAAATCGCGATACAAATGATGACGCTTTTTAAAGATGAAAATCTGAGACGGGCAATGATTGAAAAAGGAAAAATACAAGCAAAGAAATACGATTGGAATATTACGGCAGACCTTCTTTGGGAACTTATCGAAAAGTCATAGAATAATTTTTTTTATGGATTTAAAAACAACGTTCTTTAAGAACCCTTCAATAGTACTAATTTGCACCTTATTATGACAGAATCAGCTATAAATATTAATGTTCAACTTGATGATGATAAAGTTCCGCAGCAAATTAAGTGGAGTGCATCTGGCAGTACTGCTGACACGCCGCAGCAAGCCAAAGCGGTGTTCATTGCTTTTTGGGATGCGCTTGATAAATCTGCGTTGCGGATTGATCTCTGGACAAAAGATATGATGGTGGATGAAATGGCCAATTTTTACTTCCAGGTGTTTACTACCATGGCCGATACTTTTCAAAAAGCCACCAAACACGATGAATTAAGTAACGATATCAAATCTTTTGCAAAAGATTTTTATAAAAAGTTTGAGGCGCTTGAACTGGCGATTCACAAATAGACCAGTAGTTACCTGTGTATATTATTGATCGTGGCACGTTGTAAAAAGAATTATAAAAAATTCCTGGTAACCTATCTCTTTGATCCGGTGTTTATTAGCTAATTTTTTTATTTTAAAAATATATAATGAGTTTAGAAGAAAAAGTAATGACGCAGTTAAAAACTGCCATGCTCGCTAAAGATGAAAATTCTTTGCGGTCTTTGCGTGCTATTAAAGCCGCGATTATTAACCTGAAAACTTCAGAAGGTTTTAGTGGAGAAATTATGGAAGATGATGAAATAAAATTGTTGCAAAAATTAGTGAAGCAGCGTAAAGAATCGCTGGAAATCTATGAAAAGCAAAACCGTAATGATCTTGCATCAACAGAAAGAGAGGAGATTGAGGTAATTGAGAAGTTTTTGCCGAAACAAATGAGTGAGCAGGAATTAAAAGGCGTTATTGCAAAAATTGTCAATGAAACAGGAGCTACTTCCCAGGCTGATATGGGAAAAGTAATGGGAATGGCCAATAAGCAACTTGGGGGTAAAGCAGATGGTAAAACCATTGCAGCAATCGTAAAAGAAATTCTTGCTTCAAAATAATATCTAATCTAAATTTTTTTTTAGTACGTGGTAAATTGTACATCATTCTTTGTAAATCGAACATTGTAGTGGCTTATGATAATTGATATTACCTTCATGCTAGTGATGATCTTTGCCATTTTTAAAGGATTGAGTAAGGGGTTTATAGTAGGTATTTTTTCTTTCCTGGGCTTTGTTATTGGTCTTGCCGCTGCACTTAAATTATCGGCTATCGTTGCCACTTATTTAGGCGATCAAGTAATGGCTGCAAAAAAATGGTTGCCGGTAATTTCATTTTTGCTGGTTTTTATTGTGGTAATTTTCCTGGTGGGGCTTGGTGCAAGAATATTAAAAAGAACGATAGCTTTTGCTATGCTTGGGTGGCTCGACCGGTTGGGCGGTATGATTTTATACATTATTATTTATATAATTATTTTTAGTGTCATACTATTTTTTGTTGAGAAGATTTTTTTGCTAAGAACAGACACTATCAACACTTCTTTCGTTTACAAATATGTATCGCCATGGGGGCCAAAAGTGATCAATAATCTGGGAAATATCCTACCTTTCTTCAAAGGGATGTTTATGCAGTTAGAGAATTTCTTCGGAAAAATAGCTCAACAAACTATATCGTTAAATATAAACCAAATATTATTTCGACATTTTTTTGCATAGAAACATTTATTTTAGCGTTAATTAGCTACATAAAAAAACCAAATCCGCCGGAGCGCATCAATGGAATATCAAATTCAACAAAACGGTAAGTTCAAATTTATTGAAGAGGGAGAAGGAGAACCGCTTGTATTGCTGCATGGTCTTTTTGGCGCATTAAGCAATTTTGAAGACCTCATAGAACACTTCAAAAAGACGAATAAAGTAATAGTACCCATGCTTCCGCTCTTTGAACTGGATCTTCTGCATACTACAGTTGGCGGGTTACAAAAGTTCGTTTATAAATTTATTGAGTCCCGCGGTTATGACCACATTCACCTGCTTGGCAATTCCCTGGGAGGGCATGTGGCGCTAGTTTATATTTTAAAACATCCAGAGAGAGTAAAATCTCTTATACTTACCGGTAGTTCCGGCCTCTTTGAAAATGGAATGGGTGATAGTTATCCAAAAAGGGGTGATAAAGAATATATCCGCAAAAAAACACAACTTACTTTTTATGACCCGGCCCTGGCAACAGATGAATTGGTGAACGAATGTTTTGAAATAACCAATAACAGGATTAAGGTCATTAAAATAATATCTTTGGCTAAATCGGCTATCCGAAACAATCTAGGCGAAGAAGTAAGCCAGATAAAACAACCGACCTGCTTAATCTGGGGCAATAATGATACCATTACCCCGCCCTTTGTTGCCAAAGAATTTCATAAGCTGATCCCAAACAGTGAGCTTCATTTCATTGATAAATGTGGACATGCCCCAATGATGGAAGTTCCGGTTGAGTTTAATACAATTCTCAGTGGCTTTATTTCAAAATTAAAGGTACCTGCTGCAACAGTTCACTAATTTTTTTTGTCTTTGTAGTAGTATCTTCTAATTTTCTAACATTTTAATTGAATCGCCATCATGTTAGCACAGGAACTCATCAATAATATTTTGCCACAATTACAATTATCTGATACAGTTTCAAAGGCTTTGCAGTTGATGAGTGATTTTAAAATAACCCACCTTCCTGTTGTATCGGAAGAAAAATACCTGGGGTTGATAAGTGAAGACGATTTGCTGGATGAAGAAAACAAAAAAATTCCAATTGAGTTTTTCCAAAATGATTTTATACCGGTGTCAGTTATTTCCAGCAAACATTTTTTGAACGCTGTCACTATAAGCAATCATTATCAAACTAATGTAATACCTGTAGTGAACGAAGCCAATGAATTAATGGGCACTATTGCAGGGAAAGAGCTGCTAGTGGCGTTAGGGAATTTTTCCGGAGCAAATGAAACGGGTGCCGTTATTGTACTTGAGCTGGAACGTAGCCGTTTCTCTATTTCAGAAATAAGCCGGATTGTGGAAAGTGATGGCGCGGTAATTCTTCATTTGAACATGACCATTAAGCCTGATTCAACCATATTGCAGGTTACCCTGCACCTGAACAAAGCAGAAACATCTGTTATCATTGCTGCATTTGAAAGATATGAATACGAAGTTGCTTACTATTCAGGCAAAGAATTGTTTGAAAATGATATCGATCTCAACTACAGAAATCTGATGAACTACCTCGATATTTAAAACTCCTTACCCATTGATAATACATTCCCATTATTTGTAAAATCACCGGTAACATCCCCGGTGGCAAAAAATTCCGGCACTTTTGCATTCAATATGGCAGCACCAAAACTACACACAAGCAGTGTTGTTGTGGGTGGCATATGTAAGGGTTAACAGTCATTTTTAGGATATATTTTCCTGTTACAATGAATCCCTTTCATTTAAAAGACATTTAATTCAAAAGGCTATATTTTTACATAATTGAATTATCTTTTATTGGTCATTTAAGATACGTCAACCAAAAGAAATCTATGCGAATAGCCATTTATAGCCGGGGGTTGGAAGCAGACCAGCAGGACGGGCTCAAATTATTGCTGGCGGAATTGATCCGTTATAAAATTGAACCGGTTGTGTTCCAGAATTTTTTCAACCAATTTTATTCTTCAATTGATATTAGTAATAAATATTCCACTTTCAATTGCCCTGAAGACCTGGAAGATATCGATTGCCTGATAAGTCTTGGCGGTGATGGAACGTTGCTTGACGCAGTAACTTTTGTAGGGGATAAAGGTATTCCTGTTTTGGGAATAAACTATGGCAGGCTCGGTTTCCTGGCAAGCATAGGTAAGGATGAATTGCACACTGCGGTAAAAGCTTTAGTACAGCGTACCTATATGCCCGATAAAAGAACCCTGCTCCACCTGGATGCCAACATGCCTTTATTTAACGGTGTAGCTTATGCGCTGAATGAATTTACCATTCATAAAAAAGATACATCGCCTATGATTAAAATTCACACCTATATAAATGGCGAATTTTTAAACACTTATTGGGCAGATGGACTCATTGTATCCACACCTACAGGATCTACAGGTTATTCATTAAGTTGCAACGGGCCGGTGGTGTTTCCGGAATCTGCGAGTTTTGTTATTACCCCGGTATCGCCACATAATTTAAATATCCGGCCATTAGTCGTTCCTGATAGTACCATTCTCTCTTTTGAAGTGGAAGGCCGTACAGATGGATTTTTATGCACGCTGGACAGTCGTCGTGAAATTGTTACAAAAGAGGTGTTGCTGGCCATTCGCAAAGAAACATTTAGTATAAATCTTGTGCGCCTGAATGAAAATAATTTCCTGCAAACCCTGCGTAATAAATTATCCTGGGGCCTTGATAAGAGAAATTAATGGCAAATTTTTAACTTGCGTATATAATTAAAAGGGTGTTTCTTCGTTTTATCATCAGCCCAACAACGTTTATTTTTTCTTATTTTGCACCTATTATGAAAAAATTATTTGCTCTGCTTGCCGTCACCGTTGCTTTCACTATAAAAGCGCACGCACAATTTGAAGCGGTGCAGGAAGGGGAATATGGTATTACCCTGGGAGTAGCCCACTATTTCGGTGACCTTAACAACCGCGCTGCTGTTAACAGGCCGAAAATTGCCGTTGGTGGTTTTTTTAGAAAACAGTTTGGTAATTATACTGCGGTACGTATAACGGCCCATTTTGCTCAACTTGGATATAGTGATCAATACAGTGAAAATGAATACCAGCGCAGGAGAAACCTGAGTTTTAATACTAACATATTTGAACTTGCTCTAAGAGGGGATTTTAATTTTTTCAAATATATACCAACAGATCCCAATCATAGTTTTACGCCTTATGCAACTCTTGGTGTCGGCGTTTTCAGTTATGATCCCTATGCCTACCTTGATGGCCAAAAGTATTACCTGAGGCCCTTAAATACAGAAGGTGAAACGTTTTACAATGGAAGGAAAGCGTATGGTACTATGGCGGTTTGCATTCCCATTGGCTTTGGAGTCAAATACGCAGTAACGGATAAATTAAACGTCTCATTCGAAATTTCTCATCGTTTTACCACAACTGATTATATCGATGATGTGAGCACTACCTACGTGGGAATTGATAAATTTTCCTCTCCTAACCCCCCTTCTGTAGCTGCGTTATTGCAGGACAGGTCTTATGAAATCGGCACCCCCATTGGCATTGAAGGGCGTCAACGTGGTTTCAGCAAGCAAAAGGATCAGTACGCAATGGCTGAATTTGGTATATCATTTAATATCACTTCCTATCGTTGTCCCCAGGCCCGGTAGTTCATCTAAATGTTATTTTAACTGGTTCATTTTAAATAGAGATTAACCCCCTGGTGATTAAATTTTGAGGCCTTTCAGTTTAAAGTATTTCCTTATTTTTGCACCCCAAGTCAGGCCTGTTTGCGCCTGACTTGGCTATTTTAAAAGAAGATGAGCCTTAAAGAAAAAATAAATTCTGATAAGCTGCCAAAGCATATAGCCATTATTATGGATGGTAATGGGCGATGGGCAAAAGAAAAAGGTAAGGACCGGTTGTTTGGGCATTTCAGCGGGGTGGAAAGTGTACGGAATATTGTGGAAGGATGTGCTGAGTTAGCGATCGAATACCTGACACTTTATGCCTTTAGTACAGAAAACTGGGATAGGCCAAAAGACGAAGTGACCGGCTTAATGGAATTGCTGGTGGAAACTATAAAACAGGAAGTAACGACTCTTAATAAAAATAATATCAGTTTGCACGTAATAGGCAATATAGATATGTTGCCTTTATCTGCGCAAAATGAATTGAGTGAAGCCTGTGAAGCAACTAAAATCAATACGGGCCTCCATCTTATAATGGCACTGAGCTATAGTAGCCGTTGGGAAATCATGAATGCAGTAAAGGAAATAGCGGCTGAAGTGGCAGAGAAAACCCTTGATCCAAAGGATATTACAAGCGAAGTTTTTGAGCAATATTTATGTACAGCATTGTTTCCCGATCCCGAACTTATGATTCGTACTGGTGGAGAATATCGTATCAGTAACTTTTTACTTTACCAGCTTGCTTACAGCGAATTGTATTTTACGGATACACTTTGGCCCGATTTCAGAAAAGAAAACCTGTATGAAGCCATTCTAAACTTTCAAAACCGGGAAAGGCGATTTGGAAAAACAAGCGAACAACTTTAATAATTTGCAAATACAACCAATTCACTGCTAATCTGTCATTTCAGTCATCTACAACCTTTCTAACGCGGGGGATTTAACAAATACTTTTAAATATTGCCTTTAACTTGCCGCCTTATAAAAACAGATTTGATGCCTAAGATCTACAAGATTTTATTCTTAGTAGTAGTAGCTGTTACTGCCAAAACTAATTCGTACACCCAGGTCGTAACCAGTGATTCAGGGAATATCCGCAACTCAAAACAGATTTTGGATAGCATTACATCGTTACAGAGTTCTGCTAATAGTACGATCAAGGATACGCTCCCGGTTGCAGTAAATGTAGAACTGGAAAATATTTTCAATGCAAAATCACCGAAAGAATATCTAATCTCCGATATTAAGGTAACAGGAACAAAGTCTTTTGATCCAAACCTGATTGTTTCTATTTCAGCCCTTGCAGTGGGTGATAAGGTAATGATACCCGGCGGAGACAATTTTTCCAAAGCCATCAACAATTTGTGGAAGCAGAATCTCGTTTCAAATGTAGAAATATATTTTACGAATCTCGTGGGAAATAAAC
This sequence comes from Ginsengibacter sp., assembly GCA_039933035.1. Taxonomy (GTDB): domain Bacteria; phylum Bacteroidota; class Bacteroidia; order Chitinophagales; family Chitinophagaceae; genus Ginsengibacter. The sequence continues at coordinate 24,910 of JBDTOV010000019.1, forward strand.
TTTCTGTAGAAATAAATATTACTGACAGGCCCAGCCTTACCAACTTTAAATTCAGGGGTATCAGTAAAGGGGAAGCGGATGACCTCACTACGAAAATGGGACTTGCCAAAGGAAGAGTAACCCGGGTTACGGAAAATTTGAAAAGAACTTCAGTTGCGACAATTAAGAAATTTTACGTTGAAAAGGGATTCAGAAATGTGGATGTAAATGTAGTTGAGACAAAGGATCCCAATGCAGCGGATGCAGTAAACATCGTTTTTGTTGTTAATAAAAACGGGAAAGTGCTTATCAATCAAATTTATTTTTCCGGTAATAAATTCGTGAGCGATCTTAAGCTGAAAAAACAAATGAAAGGAACAAAGGAAAAGAGCAGGTTCACCTTGTTTCCTACTGCGAGTGAAAATGTTTTCGATTCAAGCAAAAGCAACAAAATTACCTTTAATGAATACCTGCGTACTAACGGGTACTTAATCCCATCTAAAACAAAGGAACTCCTTGATCCATACGTTCGTTTTAAATTGAGCTCTGCAAAGTTTAATGAAAAGAAATACCTGGAAGACAAACAGCATATCCTGGATTATTATAACTCATTGGGATTTCGGGACGCAGTAATTGTAGATGATACTACTTATAAAGACCATGGTAATATCGATGTAGCGGTAAAACTCAATGAAGGTCACCGGTATTATTTTGGAAATATTACATGGAAAGGAAATACTAAATATTCTGATTCAGTATTAAGTCTTTTTCTCGGGATAAAAAAAGGTGATATCTATAATGCAGAAACCCTTAATAAAAAACTAGGGAAACAGCCGTCAGCGGAAGGCGGTGATATCAGCAGCCTTTACCAGGATGATGGTTACCTGTTCTTTAGAATTGATCCTGTTGAAACTGCGGTATATAACGATACCATCGATCATGAAATACGAATCGTAGAAGGTCCGCAGGCGACAATTGGAAAGGTTGACATTACCGGTAATGATAAAACCAAAGACTATGTAATTCGCCGGGAACTTCGTACCGTACCAGGTGAAAAATTCAGCCGCGCAGATATTATAAGAACACAACGCGAACTATCACAACTTGGTTATTTCAATCCTGAAAAAATAACTCCGGGAATAGTGCCCAATACTGATAACGGCACGGTAGATATCTCATGGGCGCTTGAAGAGAAATCATCTGACCAATTGGAACTTTCTGCTGGTTTTGGTGGTGGTATTGGCTTAACGGGCACGTTGGGAGTTACTTTTAATAATTTCTCCATATACAATATTTTCAATAGAAAAAGCTGGGATCCTTTACCAAGTGGTGACGGACAAAAGCTGAGCCTGAGAGGCCAAAGTAATGGCAAGCAATTCCGGTCATACAATTTTTCATTTACCGAACCTTGGCTTGGAGGTAAAAAACGCAATTCATTTACCATTAGCTATTATGATACAAAGTATGCCAATGCTTATAATCCTTACGGCTATTATGATCGCAGCTATGCGGACTCATCCTATATAAAAACCACTGGTTTTAGCCTGGCACTGGGTAAGCAGTTGAAGTGGCCCGATGATTATTTCTCTCTCGTGTATCAATTAAATTATCAACGTTATAAACTTAAAAAATATAATATTTTCCCAGGGTTAACCAATGGGATTTCTACCAATATAAGTTTGAAAATAACATTTGCCAGGAACTCCGCGGGTCCTAATCCAATTTTCCCAACCAGCGGATCGAATTTTGTACTGAGCGGGCAGTTTACGCCACCGTATTCCATGTTTAACAGTGCGGAATATTATAAAAACCAGGCCCAGGCGGATCAATATAAACTCGTGGAATTTCATAAAGAGCGTTTTACTGCAGAGTGGTATGTTCCCATCGGGCAGGGCCGTGGACCTGATAAAAACAAGCAATTCATTTTAAAGGCTTCTGCAAAATATGGCTTCCTTAGCCGTTATTCCGATAAAACAATTATATCGCCGTTCGAGCGTTTCCAACTGGGAGATGCAGGTTTAAGTAACAATTATGGATTGCTGGGTTATGATATCATTGCGCACCGCGGATATCCTGTGTATGATAACTCAGATCCAAAAGTTAATCCTGACATCAGTACGGCAAGCAACTTTTTTACAATTTTTAATAAATATACCCTGGAGCTCAGGTATCCTTTTAGTACCAGTGCAAGCAGCACTATTTATGGGCTCACATTTTTTGAAGCTGCCAACGGATGGTTTAACTTTAAAGATTATAATCCTTTCAAACTCCGCAGATCTGTCGGCGTTGGAATGCGTTTCTTCCTGCCAATGTTTGGCTTGTTAGGTTTTGATTACGGAATTGGGTTAGACAGGTTAAATTCCACAACAGGCATAAAAGGAGCCGCGAAATTTACATTCATGCTTGGCCAGGAACCCGAGTAACAATGAAAATAAAATTGCCGATTATGAAAAAAATATTTTTTATATTCTTATCATGTTTAGTATGTAACATCGCCCTACAAGCGCAACGATATGCCGTTATTGATTCAAAATATATTCTCGGCAAACTTCCTGAATATAAAGCGGCACAGGACAAACTTGATGAGTTTAGCAAGCAGTGGCAACAGGAAATTGATAAAAAATCTGCGACATTGGACAAAATGTATAAAGATTATGATGCCGAGCAGGTGATGTTAAGCGATGAGTTAAAGAAAAAACGGGAAGATGAATTATTTAATGCGGATAAAGAACTTAAAGACCTGCAACGAAAAAGGTTTGGGTATGAAGGCGATATTTTCAAAAAGCGCCAGGAACTTATAAAGCCAATACAGGACAGGGTTTATAATGCAGTTCAAAAATTGGCCGTTGCAAAATTATATGATTTTATTTTGGACAAAAGTGAAGGAATTACCGTTATATTTGCCGACCCAAAACTTGACAAGAGCGATGATGTACTTAAGGAGTTAGGTGTTAAATAAATGCCAAACCGCATCATGGGGTGCATCCTAAAATAAAAATTTAAACACTTTATTAAAAACAAATATCAAAAGAAAAATGAAAAAGTTCGTTACAATCGTTTTAATTACAGCGGGATTATTTGGGTTTTCCAATTTTGCGAATGCGCAAAAGATTGGTTATATAAGTGCCGATGAAGTTATACAGTTAATGCCTGAAGCTGCCACTGTTCAATCTCAACTGGATGAATTTCAACAATCGCTTTATAAAAATGCCGATGACCAGAAAACAGCATTGAATGAAGCGGTTCAAAAATTTTATAAAGATTCTGCTACGATGAGTGCAAGCTTAAAGGAAGTGAAAAGAACGGACCTTCAAAAGCAAGTTGCGGATATAAGTGGTATGGATCAGAAAATTCAGAACCAGTTTGAGCAAAAACGGCAGGAACTTTCTTTACCTATTCAAAAGAAATTGCAGGCCGCTATAGAGGATGTTGCCAAAGAAAACGGGTATACTTATATATTCCCCAGGGAAGCCTTAATTTATATGCCACCTACCAGCGACATTGGACCTTTGGTAAGAAAAAAATTAGGATTGAAAGAGCCAGCTGCTCCGGGAGTTACGCTTCCCAAGAAGTAAAGTAACTAATTAAATATAATTAGATAAGCCATCCCTACAACCCGGATGGCTTATTTATTTTTGCATAATGAGTATGGTATCACCTATTGGCGTTTTCGATTCAGGATATGGAGGTCTTACCGTTTTAAAAGAAATTGTAAAGCGGCTACCATCCTATGATTATCTCTACCTGGGAGATAACGCTAGAACGCCTTATGGTACCAGATCTTTTGACACGGTGTATGAATACACTTTACAATCCGTAACGTGGCTGCTGCAAAAAGGTTGTCCGCTGGTAATTCTTGCATGTAACACAGCATCGGCAAAGGCCCTGAGAACGATTCAACAAAACGATCTGCCAGAACTGGACGATAGAGCACGGGTTCTTGGCGTAATAAGGCCAAGTGCGGAAATAGTGGGTGACTATACAAAAACAAAACAAATAGGCATCCTGGGGACAAGGGGCACGGTAGAATCGCTATCTTATCCTATCGAAATTGAAAAATTTTTTCCTGAAGTAAAGATTTACCAGCAGGCTTGTCCTCTTTGGGTGCCCCTGGTGGAAAACAATGAATATAATTCACCGGGAGCAGATTATTTTGTAAAAAAGGATGTAGATGCGCTATTGAATAATTCAACAAAAATAGATACCATCCTACTTGCCTGCACACATTATCCTTTATTGGAAAGCAAAATAAAAAAGTACCTGCCAGGTGACGTACAGTTGATATCCCAGGGAGGCATCGTGGCTGCTAGTTTGGAGAACTATTTATCCCGGCATCCGGGGATTGAGCAGAAATGCAGTAAAAATGGGCAGATTCAATTTTTTACTACTGATTCAACACACGATTTTGACAAGCATTCCACCATATTTTTTGGCAAGGAAGTAAATTCACTCCACATAGATTTATAGCTAATTCAGAATATTTACATAATTACTATCTTTTAGGCGCTTAAAATCAAAATTGGTGTTCAAAAATCTAAAATACTTTCTTACTTTTGCAACCCTTTCACAAACAGTAGGGATGGTGCCCGGCTGAGGAAATTGAATAAATTTATTAAAAGAAAATTTAATTATAATGCCAGGAAAAAAACGTACATACCAGCCGCATAAACGCCGCCGTAAAAGTGTGCATGGCTTTAGGGAACGCATGTCGACAGCTAATGGACGTAAAGTTTTGGCAAGTCGCAGAAAAAAGGGGCGCCATAAGCTTTCAGTTTCTGATGAACACGGAAGTAAAAAATAATTTACGCACAAATATTTTAAGAATAGCCTCTTTTACGGGGCTATTTTTTTATTTTAGCTAATCCATAGTTTTTGTTCATTAAAAAAAAACATCATTCACCATAGATTTACTTTTAAAGCGGAAGATAAGCTTAAGAGCAGGAAACTAATTCAGGATCTTTTCAAAGCGGGAAAATCATTTTCAATTTTTCCTTTCCGTATAATTTACCTGCAACCAGAAACCGGCCATTCTTATTTGCAGGCAGGATTTTCTGTGAGCAGCAGGAATTTTAAGAAAGCTGTAGAAAGAAACAGGATTAAAAGGCTCATGCGGGAGGCATATCGTTTACAGAAATCTATATTAGAAACAGAATTGGGACAAACCCAAAGTTACCTTGCCGTTTTTATAATTTATACCGGAAAGGTCTTACCGGAATTTGAGGATATATCTGTTAAGATGGGGGAAACGCTTAATAGGTTAGCAAAAATAATACTGAAATAATACCAACAAATTAGCGCGCTAATTTTATATAAACAGATCTACATAGAGCCTGCCGCCGGGTACAACCGCGTATTGGTCCATATCAGTGATTCCTTCGCCGGTCAGTACTTCTTCATCTATGAAGCAATTTCCTGTGCAGGCATCTGACGGTTTACTTAATATGTAAAATGCCGCATCGGCGATTATTTCAGGTGTGCGGCTCATATTTGTAAGGGCTTCGCCTCCAAGTAAATTTCTAACGGCAGCAGTAGCAATGGTAGTTTTAGGCCACATTGTATTCGCTGCTATTTTAAACTTTTTCAACTCCCCTGAAAGTCCAAGGGCGATCATCGTCATATTATATTTACTCATCGTATAGGCCACGTGGTTAGTAAACCATCTTTGTTCCATATTTATGGGTGGGGAAAGATTTAATATGTGCGCATTGGTGCCTTTTTTTAAATGCGGTATACATGCTTTGCTTACAAAAAAAGTTCCTTTCACATTAATATCATGCATCAGCCCAAACGCTTTGGGCTCTGTTTGCTCCACCTGGGCCAAAGAGACGGCGGAGGCGTTGTTTATCAATATATCTATTCCTCCAAAGGTTTCCACGGCCTTGTCAACAGCTTGTTGCACCTGGTCTGTGAACCGAACATCGCACTGTACGGCAAGCGCCTTACCCCCGGCAGCTTCTACTTCGGCAGCGGCAGTGAAAATCGTTCCTCCAAGTTTGGGATTTTCTTCAATTGATTTTGCGGCAATTACAATGTTGGCCCCCTCCTTTGCAAGTTTCAATGCGATAGCTTTTCCTATACCGCGTGAAGCACCTGTAATAAAAACGGTTTTGTTTTGAAAACTCATAAACTTTATTGAAGATGAAAAATTCTTTGCAATACTAATGTACGGGTAATATTACAAAACTATCACAGGATTGTTTGTGTTATATCCACAAATCGAAATCGAAATTTGAAATTTAAAGCATTATTTTACCACAGCAACATCCTTTACACTTCCGGTGCGCTTCAATGCTCCCCATCCCTGCAACTCACCCTTAATTGCTTTGTTAAACGATTTTATGAGAATATAATACATGAGTTGCCGGTATATCAACCGTTGCGGCAGCATCCAGATAAGTTTAAGATGATTTTCTTTTTCAAAAGCAAAAGCCAATGCGGCACCTGCAATATCAATAAGTGTAAAAATGATATAGTAAAAAATAATATGCGGTATGCTTGCGACAATTATCCCGAACGACGCCGCAACAATACTTAATACCAGGATGATATCTGCAAGCGGAGCGAGAATCGGTAATATGATTTGATAGATTAATATATTAGGCATCGCCACCATTCCAAATTTTTTATAACGTTTATTGAAAATGGTATCACGATGTTTCCAGAAGCATTGCATAACTCCAAAACTCCACCTGAATCTTTGTTTTAAAAACTGGCTGAAAGTTTCGGGTGCTTCTGTATAAGAGATAGCGGTTGTACAATTTCTGATAGTATAACCCTGGCGATGAAGCCGCATGGTAAGGTCGCAATCTTCAGCCAACGTATCGGTTGTAAATCCACCTGCAATTAGTATGGCATCTTTCCTGAATGCGCCTATCGCGCCCGGTATTACGGTTATACAATTCAACAAATCAAAAGCACGCCTGTCAAAATTTTGCGAGGTTACATATTCAATACTTTGCCAGCGTGTGATCATATTTATTTGGTTGCCCACTTTTACATTTCCTGCCACCGCTGCCACATTTTCATTATCAAATTTTTTCATCAGTTCCGTTACAGCATCAGGCTTAAGCTGCGTATCTGCGTCTATGCATACAACAATATCAGCGCTTGATTTTTGGATGCCAAAATTTAATGCGGATGCTTTGCCGCCGTTAGGCTTAGTATAAACCTGCACTTTTGGATTAGTTATAAAATGCGCTACCACTTTAGAATACGTTGCATCTTTGCTACCATCATCTACAAAAATAAATTCAAGTTGAGGGTAATCCTGTGCCAGCAGGCTGGTTACCGTACGAATTGCATTTACTTCTTCATTATAAGCCGGGATAATGATGCTTACCAGTGGCCACGCACTTTTATTAGCAGCAAGTATTCCCGAAAGTTTTACTAACCCGGCCTTTGACTCTTTTCTTTTTTGAACGCTTGCCAATACTGCCATCAGTACAATTCGTGCTACCGATAAAAATATACCAATTATAAAAAGAGAAAACAATATATGACCGCTCCAGTATCCTGCTTCAGCAAGAAAAAAATTGAATTTCCTGGTCCACCTATCTCGTGATGAGGCAACTCTTGGCATTACTTCATCCCTGGTTTTCCCCATAAGATTCGCGACCGTCGTAAACACGTACCCGCGTTTCTTAAAATATTCAATTATCCGGGGAAGAGCGTCCACAGTAGCCTGCCGTGTTTCCCCACCAGCGTCGTGCAACAAAATTATACTTGCATTCCCTTCCAGTTCCTGCCTTATGACTCTTTGAAAAATACTGTCTGCACTTACGCCATACGCCCAGTCATTTGGATCAATACTTTCATTAATAGTCAAGTAATTTTCACTGCGGCTTCTTTCAATAGGTGCAAGTTCTTCAAAGGTTTGTGGTTCAGAATCTGCGTTGTATGGCGCCCTGAATAAAATAGTCGAATGCCCCGTAATACTTTCAATCAGCAGGCGGGTGAGCTTCATTTCGAGGGCAGCCCTCTGCGGGCTCATATCAGCTATATTATGATGCGTGAAAGTATGGTTGCCTATTTCAAAGCCATCTTTAAATTCTCTCTGCAGAAGAGGGATATTTTGTTCGGCATTAATGCCCACCACAAAAAAAGTGGCCGGTACTTTTTCATGCTCCAGTATATCCAGGATTTTTGGCGTCCATTGTTCGCTGGGCCCATCATCAAATGTGAGAATGAGTTTATGCCCTTTCCCTTCTATGGTATCTTCCGCAAATTTTCTTATCACATATCCCGAAGGAAGCTGAACATAACGTTGCTCAGCAATCAATTGGTCAGTACTGTCTATTTCCAAATTAATTTTACCGGGCTGCGGGCTATATATTATATCGAGTATTTCTCCTTCCCCTTCAAAACCGACATTATTCTGAATAACAGGAATAGTAGTTAGTGAATCGAAATTAAACGGATGTTGCTGTACCGATACATTGCTTAGATTCCTGCTATAATATTTCCACATGCGTTGGTCTTCACTTCCCAGTCGCCACAAAGCTGTGCCGGCAAGAGGAAATTCATCACTGAAGCGAAGGATGTTAAAAATGGTAGCGGCGTCTGTAAACCATACTTCATGTAAGGTAGTGTCAATTTTCCCTTTTGGGTCTATCTCGTCTGATGCATAATTATAGTGAAGGTTATAGGAATCATTGTCATAAATAATGTTAGCATTTAATCCCTTGGCTTTATTAATGGCATCGTTATATGTATAATCCTGGTCAAGTTTTCCATTGCCCCAATCGTAGCCAAAACCGCCGACACCCAGAATTATTTTTGAAGAATTAATTCTTTGTGCGGTCCAAGAAACGGCATCTTCAATCCATTTTTGTGCACTGACGGGCCCGGGGCCCGTTGAATTATTAAACTGGTCATAAGCCATCAAAACGATGTAATCGTTATAGTCAGAGAGCTTCGTATAATCGTAATCGTTATTCTTTGGTTCCACATCCATGCTTACCAGCATATTCCTCGTATGGAGTACCTCATACAACTTCTTTTGAAATGAATTCAACGGTTCATTGGTTTTTTCCACCAGTTCTTCAAAATCTATATTGATTCCACTGAGATGATAATAAGACAGCGTATCAGCAACTTGTTGAATGAAACGATTTCTTATAATGGTGTCATTTAACAGCTTGTGCAAAAGCCTGCCGTCAAAATCTCTTATGGATGATTTGAAATTAGAAAGCATGGGCATTATACGCAATTGCTTCTGTTTCATTAATACAAGACCTGCGCTGTCAATTCTTGTTTGAAGCCGGTAAGTAATGGTATCAATAAAAAACCATTCAGGAAAAATGGTGTTGAGTTTATCTGCGTTTTTGTCCAGGTCCGGGTAGGAAGTATTGCCATTCCAGGGCGTATAAAATGCGGCTCTTATTACAGAAAGTGAATTGGCTTTTGAAGCAATTCTATGCCTGGCTTTCTTCAAAGAATCTGCTCTTAGCTTTTTGAATAAGAAATCTTTAAAGCCTTTGTATTTTTGGTTTTGGGTATTTTTAAGCGTAAGGGGATTCGCAGGATCCAATGTTGTTTCATATACATTTGCCTTAGCCTCCATATTTGGCAAATTAGGCAGCGAACCGCTATATATGGCAATTCCAAGAACTGCAAAAAAGAACACGGCGATCATGGCCAATACGCGTGTTGTCCATTTTACGCTTTTCCAACGGGTAGGTCTATTGGTTTGAAAAATTTGAGAAGGAGAATTATTGATCATTAAAGCATTGTTTGATCAGTAATCAATAGCTTTTGAATATAAGTAGTCATTGACATTTGTAAAACAAAGGTAAACCTTAGATCACTCGATTTCACTATTGCATAAATTATATTGGCTGCTTAACAAATATTTAAATGGAAGATTGATAAAAAAGAAAGGCCCCTGTAGAAACAGGGGCCGTTTACCAAAACTAACTGCTTATGAGAAAATTGACTTGTAATGTTATTGCTGATTATGTTTCAAATCATGTGCCAAAAGTAAGAAGGTTTTTGTTAAGAAACTTATAAGACAGGATACTATTTTTTTTGATACTCAATATGACAAAAAAACGACTTACGTAAAATGCTAAATTTTTTTTATTGCTGGACTAGTTTTTCCGAGTTTTCTGCAAACTGAAGTGCATCAATAAATTCCTGTAATTCTCCATTAAGAACATCGGACAGGTTATATACCGTTAGTCCTATACGATGATCCGTAACCCTGCCCTGTGGATAATTGTAGGTCCTTATTTTGGCTGACCGGTCACCGGTACTCACAAGGCTTTTGCGATGACGGGATATTTCCTCTTCCTGCCTCCTGACTTCTTCTTCATATAATTTCGTCCGCAGCATTTGCATGGCTTTTTCCCGGTTTCCCAACTGGCTTCTTTCCGTCTGGCAAACAATTACAATGCCCGTGGCAAGATGCGTAAGCATCACTTTCGTTTCAACCTTATTTACATTTTGACCTCCTGCTCCCCCACTTCGGGCTGTCTCCATCTTCACATCACTATCCTTTACTTCCACATCTACTTCTTCTGCTTCCGGCATTACGGCCACCGTGGCAGCGCTGGTATGTACCCGCCCGCTCCCTTCCGTATCAGGCACGCGCTGCACTCGATGCACACCACTTTCAAATTTTAAAGTTCCATATACATCTTCACCCGTTACTTCTATTTGTACTTCCTTATATCCGCCTACCGTTCCCTCACTTTCACTAAGTAAAGCGGTTTTCCAGCCCCTTGATTCACAATATTTGAGATACATTCTCATAAGATCTCCCGCAAATAAAGAAGCTTCATCACCGCCGGTGCCTGCCCTGATTTCAAGGATACAGTTCTTTTCATCCTGGGGATCTTTGGGAATCAGCATGTTTCTTATTTGTTTTTCGTAATTCTCTTTTTTTTGCTGTAAGCCTGGTATTTCTTCCTTGGCTAGTTCCCGCATTTCTTCGTCGTCACTGGTGATCATTTCCCTGTTAAAGTCAATGTCATCAAGCACTTTAGCATATTCGTTGCGTATAGTTACAATTTTTTCGAGGCTGCGGTATTCTTTGCTTAACTGCTTGTATTTCCTGTTATCATTTACAATTTCAGGGTTTGAAAGTGCCACGCCAAGTTCTTCAAATCTTGCTTTAATCGCTTCTAGTTTCTCTAACATTTTGATATAAATTATAAATTTATAACTGGGTTCATTCTTAATTGATAATGTTTCCCATGTTTTATAACACCGCTATCTTTGATTTCCGGGAGGCAAAATTAGCTTATTAGTTTTTTATATGACATATCGAAAATTTAAAGCAGATTATCTGTTTACAGGTAGTACTACACTCAATAAAGGCCATGTGTTAATAACAGACGCTCATGGTCGATTTATAGATATTGTAGATGAAAATGATGCAGGTAATGAAATTGAAATTTTAAAAGGAATGCTTACGCCCGGTTTCATCAATGCCCACTGCCACCTGGAGCTTTCTCATTTGAAAAATGTGATTCCCGAAAACACCGGGCTTGTTGATTTCGTTTTTAAAGTAGTGACAGGAAGACATTTTGAAACTGACGAAATAATTAGTTCCATAAAAAATGCAGAGGATGAGATGTACAAACGCGGCATTGTGGCAGTTGGTGATATTTGTAATAATTCGCTATCTCTTGCTCAAAAAGAAAATTCACTACTTCAGTACTATAATTTCATTGAAATAAGTGGCTGGAATCCTGAAGTTGCTGAAGCGAGATTTGAAAAAAGTAAATGTTTTTACAACGACTTTATTAAGAAAAATCAGAAAAGTTCCCTAGTTCCTCATGCCCCATATTCCGTTTCTAAAGAATTATGGGGAAAAATAACCCCTTTTTTTGGGAAGAAGGTGATAAGTATCCACAACCAGGAGACAGGGGATGAAGATGATTTCTTTTTAAATGGAACAGGCGCTTTAGTTGAAATGTATAAAAAAATGCATATCAATAATTCATTTTACCAACCTCAAAAAATAAGAAGTCTCCCAACCTATTTTCAATATTTATACGATGCGGCTTCTGTTATTCTTGTTCATAATACCTTTACAAAACAGGAAGACCTCGATTATGTATTCAGAACCAAATCACCTAAGCAACTCCTATCTTTTTGTCTTTGTGTAAACGCAAATCTTTATATAGAAAATTCGTTACCCCCGGTAGAAATGTTCCTGCAAAATGACTGTAATATCATCATTGGAACCGATAGCCTTGCCTCCAATCACCAGCTTGATATATTGAGAGAATTAAAGACAATTGCAAAAAAATTCCCTGCTATTAAAACCGGAACGCTATTGCAATGGGCTACCATAAACGGCGCAAAGGCCCTACAAATGGATGATGTATTAGGAAGTTTTGAAAAAGGAAAGCGACCGGGAATCGTTTTAATTGAAAATATTATTGGTGCAAAAATTACGGAAAGTTCAATTGCAAGGAGAATTTTATAGCGATAAAAAGGCTATAAGCGCAGGCATTCAACCCAATAATGCATGTAATACCGGAAGCGTTTTCATGCTTCCAAATTCGGGGATATGAAAAATATAATACCTTTCCAGAACCGATAAAATTTCCTTTCGGATTTTTTTATTAAGTCTTATTTCCCGCAAATCCCCTGGTCGCAACGCCTTTAGCAATTGTGAAATATGGTAACTAATAGTAGCTTCAACTAAATGATCATTCGCTAAAACTTCATCGGTGAAATTTCCTTCATGGAGGCTAAAATGATTTCTTTTTTCAGAATGATTATCATGCAAACTGAAGCCGAAAAATTGCGTTAGCTGTAATGCAAAATAAATGGGGAAGTTAGCCGTTACTTCATCCGAGGCGACGTCAAGCTCAAGGAAAGCATCTTCACAAAAATGAAACAGGTCAGCGTTGGCTTCCGGCTGTTTAAGACATTTTTGTAAAAGCTCTACCATATAAAGAGCAACGGTATTTTTGGTAACGTCACTTAAAATATTCCTGTACAGGCAACTCCACCGTATTTCTTTAATGCGTTGTAAATTTTTTAAGTCATTATGATATACCTCCAGATCGAGGATAGACGAGGACTGAAAAAAATGTGCTTTGGAAGTTTTGCCCTGGGTCCGTACACCATTCACCATATAGGACTGGATGCCAAACATTTCTGTGAAAATGCCTGCGATAACTGATGTTTCACTATATTTTACCGTTCGAAGAACAATTCCTTTGGTAGAATAAATCATTTTTTTGATAAAGTAATAGCCGTAATGCCATTACTTCTTCCTCCAAATTAAAGCATAAAATACTTTACCGCGGGCACAAAATTGCCAACATGCAAAACTGCTTTTCCCTGAACCTGGATTTTATTGCTGCGCCGTCGGCAAACTTATCAGTAATTTCACAGGGCATGTTCACAATAAAAAAATCACTCGGTCAGCATTTTTTAAAAGATGAAAAAATAGTAAACAAAATTGTGGACGCCCTAATGCAGGGAAGTTTTAGAAACCTGCTTGAGGTAGGCCCGGGCGGCGGTGCATTGACAAAACATCTTATCAACATACCTGGCATAGATTTTAAAGCAGTGGAGCTGGATGAAGAAAAAATAGCTTACCTGCTGAAGCAATTTCCATCTTTGCAGGGTAAAATTATTCACCAGAGTTTTCTTACTATAGATCGTCCTTTCGATGGACCATTTACCTTAATTGGTAATTTCCCTTATAATATTTCCACACAAATTTTGTTTAAAGTACTGGAATGGAAAGAACAGGTGCTTGTAGTAATCGGGATGTTTCAAAAGGAAGTTGCCGAAAGAGCGGCAGCCAAAGAAGGTGGCAAAATATACGGCGTGTTGAGTGTTCTTGTACAATATTATTATGATGTGGAATTTTTGTTTTCTGTGGGTAACGAGTGCTTTACACCACAGCCAAAAGTACAAAGTGGCGTGATTCGGTTAACTGCGCGTAAAAATTATTTCCCTGTGAAAAGCGAGCGGGCCTTTTGGGTTTTGGTAAAGACGGCGTTTAACCAACGCCGTAAGACGCTTCGTAATGGCGTGAAAAGCCTGATACCAAAAGAGATGCTTGAAGATAAATTTTTTGACCGTCGGGCAGAAACATTAAGTGTTGAGGAATTTGCAGCACTTACTTTTAAAATGATCTGAAAAAATATGAGGAGAGTTATTGCATTCATTTTTTCGACTTCCATGGTCTGTTCGTGCTATTCGCCGCGGTATGTGTACAGTCCGCCCACGCAAAATATTCCCTTGTTACATAACAAAAATGATGTGGAACTGTCAGCTTTTTACGGCGGGTCCGTAAATGCTTTTAAAGAGAAAGGCAATTACAACCGCGGATTTGATATACATACCGCATGGGCGATGAACAAGCATTTTGCAGGCATGCTAAATGAAAGTGTGCGTTGGGAAAAGAACGGTGGTAATGACAGTTTTTTTCCACGTGACAGTTCTTTCTTATCTTATAAAAGAAATTTTACCGAGATAGGCGCCGGATATTTTTCATCTGTACAACATAACGATAAAATGCAGTTCCAGGTATTTGGCGGCGCCGCATTCGGCTCATCAAAAATCTTTGATGATTATATTTCAAGCAATGTTCATGTAGATAAATACCACAACAGCAGGGTAACTAAAATTTTTATACAGCCCGCAGTTATCTATAGCCCCGTGGTGAATTTATCAGCTGCACTTTCCACCCGTTTTACCCAGGTTATATTTACACGAATCCATACAAATTATACGCAAACAGAACTTGATAATTATATTTTGGATAGTCTTACGGTTTCTCCGGTTTTCTTTTGGGAACCCGCAGTCAGTTATACTTTCGGATTTAAAAAGATTCCCGTTAAATTACGCATCGAGGCATCAATATCCGTTTTAATAAATCATCGCTTTGTAGAACATAGGACCGGCAACATTGGTGTGGGCATCGTAACAGATTTTTCTAAGAAGAAGAAAAGTAAAGCAACTTCTGCCAAAAGTTGATACCGGTGATTTCCCTTTAGTTGTAATTTTACAATGTTCATATTCCTATACCTGCGAAAGCAATTCAATTAAATAAAATGGAAGAAAATGCCCAAGTTGCGGTAAGAATTGTAACAGCCACTTCACTGTTTGACGGTCATGATGCGGCTATTAATATTATGCGCCGGATTATGCAAAGTAAAGGAGCAGAGATTATTCACCTCGGGCACAACAGGAGTGTACATGAAATAGTGGAATGTGCCATTGAAGAGGATGCACAGGGCATTGCCGTTACCAGTTACCAGGGTGGCCACCTGGAGTTTTTTAAATATATGAAAGACCTGCTTGATGAAAATGGTTCCGGCCACATAAAGATTTTTGGAGGTGGCGGCGGCACCATTCTTCCTCACGAAATTGACGAACTCCAGGCGTACGGTATTACAAAAATTTATTCACCGGATGACGGCAGAGCAATGGGATTGGAAGGAATGATTGCAGATGTTGTTAGAAAATGCAGCCTCCCTCTAACCCTCTCCCCAAGCGGAGCAGGGACGGCAGTTTCCAGTGGCAATGGACACCATAACAGGTTTGCATTAGGGGAATGGCGGGATATAAAAAAAATTGCGACTTCTATAACACAGGCGGAAAAAGGGGAACCCGTAGCAATTTTAAAAGAAATCTTCCATACTCCTGAAAAGAAAAAAGATTATAAATCTCCTCATTCTGAAGAAGAAAAAGATTCAAATGATAGTGAAGCGTTCCCCCTTTCCCCCTCTACTGAAGGGCATCAGGAGGTGGCCGTTCTTGGCATAACCGGCACTGGCGGTGCCGGAAAATCATCAGTTACAGATGAAATTGTCCGTCGTTTTTTAAATAGTTATGACGATAAAACGATTGCTGTTATTTCGGTGGATCCTTCCAGGAAGAAAACGGGAGGCGCTTTGTTAGGCGATAGAATTCGCATGAATTCCATACACCACCCGCGGGCATATATGCGCTCGCTGGCGACACGGGAAAACGATAAAGCCCTGAGCAATTATGTGCAGGAAGCAATTGATATTTGTAAGGCGGCAGGATACGATTTTATTATATTAGAAAGTGCTGGCGTAGGACAAAGCGATGCTTCCATACTTGAATATTGCGATGTAAGCATGTATATAATGACGCCTGAGTACGGCGCTGCATCACAACTGGAAAAGATCAACATGCTTGATTACGCAGACATTGTTTGTTTAAATAAATTTGATAAAGCCGGTTCGCTGGATGCATTACATGACGTAAAAAAACAGTACAAACGGAATCATGGGTTATGGAATGCAAAAGATAGTGAATTGCCTGTTATCGGCACGGTAGCTTCTATATTTAATGATCCCGGTTGTAATACACTTTTCAATAAAATAATTGAAACTGTTTTTCAAAAAACAGGCTATTACATGAAAGAATACATAGCGCCACAGCTTAGCGGAAGTATAGGAACACCGGTAATTCCGGCAAAGCGGGCAAGATACCTGGCAGAAATCGCAGATGAAATTGCAAAGTACAACCGGTTGGCAGATGAGCAAGCAGAAGTGGCATCGCAGTTATACCAGGTAATCGGCGCTTCAAAATTGGTAGAAAAGAATAAAGCTATTGACGGGGGGGAGAATATAGTAACGCATGCTATATTGGAAGAAGTCGCTATGGATATTAATAAAAAATTATTACCACTTTCTAAAAAACTCATAGATGAATGGGAAGGCTTAAAGAGTTTGTATAAAAAAGAATTTTTTGAATATGATGTCAGGGGGAAGCTTATAAAACAGCCGTTATATTTTGAATCGCTTTCACATTCAAAAATTCCCAAGATTGCAGTGCCTCGCTTTAAAGATTGGGGAGACATTTTGCACTGGAGATTCCAGGAAAACTTCCCCGGAAAATTTCCTTATACTGCCGGCGTATTTCCCTTGAAGCGGGCCGAAGAAGATCCTACACGTATGTTTGCGGGAGAAGGAGGGCCGGAAAGGACCAACAGGCGCTTTCATTATGTAAGTGTTGGACAGCCGGCAAAGCGCCTCAGCACCGCATTTGACAGTGTAACGTTGTATGGAGAGAATCCTGATATTCGTCCCGATATTTATGGCAAAGTGGGCAACAGCGGCGTTAGTATTGCTTCTGTTGATGATGCAAAAAAATTGTATAGCGGTTTTGATCTTTGTGATCCTAAAACTTCGGTGAGTATGACGATCAATGGGCCTGCCCCCATGCTGCTCGCTTTCTTTCTGAATGCGGCTATTGATCAGCAATGTGAAAAATACATTATTGAAAATGACTTACGGCAAAGTGTAAACGAAATTATCGAATCAAAATATTACCCGGATTCACTTCCAAAATATATCGGCGTCAGTGGAGAGCCGGTGTACCCGGAAAAGGGAAGCATGACGGGCCATTTACCGGAAGGCAATGATGGTTTAGGCCTCAGGCTGCTCGGTTTGTCAGGCGCAGATGTATTGGATGAAGCGATTTATGATGCAATAAAAGCAAAAGCACTGGCAACCGTGCGGGGTACGGTTCAAGCCGATATTTTAAAGGAAGACCAGGCTCAAAATACCTGTATTTTCTCAACTGAATTTGCTTTGAAGCTGATGGGTGACGTACAGGCGTATTTTATTAAAAATAAAGTCAGGAATTTTTATTCTGTTTCCATAAGTGGCTATCACATTGCTGAAGCAGGCGCCAACCCCATCACACAACTTGCGTTTACACTTTCCAATGGCTTTACTTACGTGGAGTATTACCTCAGCCGCGGAATGCATATAGATGATTTTGCACCAAATCTTTCCTTTTTCTTCAGCAATGGAATGGATGCAGAATATAGTGTGATAGGTCGTGTGGCCCGCCGGATATGGGCAAAGGCAATGAAATATACTTACCATGCGAATGAACGTTCTCAAAAATTAAAATATCATATACAAACCAGTGGACGCAGCCTTCATGCCCAGGAAATTGACTTTAATGATATCAGGACAACTTTACAGGCGCTGTATGCTATATATGATAATTGTAATAGTCTCCATACCAATGCCTACGACGAAGCAATTACTACACCTACTGAAGAAAGTGTACGTCGGGCTATGGCCATCCAGCTAATCATTAACCGTGAGTTGGGGACCGCTAAAAATGAAAATCCGAACCAGGGCAGTTTTTTAATTGAAGAGCTTACTGACCTGGTAGAAGAGGCAGTAATGACCGAGTTTAACAGGCTTTCAGAAAGAGGCGGCGTGCTCGGTGCTATGGAGCGCATGTACCAGCGAAATAAAATCCAGGAAGAGAGTTTGTATTACGAAACACTGAAACATACCGGCGGGTTTCCCATTGTTGGCGTAAATACTTTTCTTAATAAAGAAGGATCACCGACCATACTACCGGCCGAGGTTATACGAAGTACTGAAAAAGAAAAAGACCTGCAGATAGAAAATTTAAAAGCCTTCCAGGAACGCCATAAAAACGAAAGTGCTAAAATGTTGCGGCGATTGCAGGAAGTAGCAGTTAATGATGGAAACCTTTTTGAAGAATTAATGGAAACTGTAAAATTTTGTTCACTTGGGCAAATTACGCATGCGTTATATGAAGTAGGCGGCCAGTATAGAAGAAATATGTAAGGCTGTGTCTCAATTAGCGGTAATAAAATCTTAGGGAAAGTTAATTAAAAGAACACTCATTACAAAGTATAGGGTTATACACATGCGCTACAATTTATATTGCATGCAATTAAGGGATTTGAAGGTTCTTTTAAAAACTACAGTAGCTGCAAGCCGGCTTTATACGTATGCTTTTTACCTTTACTACAAAAACATGACGAGAAATTTTTTTTGCATTTTAATTACTGTTGTTTTTTTTCTTTCCTGCTCTTACAATAAGTATGCTGCTACCAACAGGGATTACAAGCACCAGGCCAAAGCTCTCGGAAAAGTTATCAGGCAATCCCTTAAAAAGGATATATATAATGAATCTTCAGGATGGGTGGGTACTACTAACTTTGGTCTTAGAAAACCTGATTTTGTTATAATACATCATACGGCGCAAAACAGTTGCAACCAAACGCTGCAAACATTTACCTTGCCCCGCACGCAGGTGAGCGCCCACTACGTAATTTGTAAGGACGGAAGTGTTCATCACATGCTCAATGATTATTTGCGTGCATGGCAGGCCGGTATTAGCTCCTGGGGAAATAATAAGGACATAAATTCGTGTTCTATTGGGATTGAACTTGATAATAATGGATTTGATTCGTTTCCACGGGTCCAGGTAAACAGCTTACTAACGGTGTTGGCTACTCTAAAAAAATCCTATAATATTCCAGCCGCTAATTTTATAGGTCATGCAGACATAGCTCCTACCCGAAAGAATGACCCAAACGTAACGTTTCCCTGGCAACTACTTTCTCAAAATGGATATGGCATATGGTACGATGATACCACTAATATTTCCGTGCCGGCAAATTTCAACAGCATGCAGGCTTTACGGATTATCGGCTATTCCGTTAAAGACAGCCAGGCAACTATCGTCGCTTTTAAACGACATTTTGAAATGCAGGATAGCAGCTCCATTTTTTCGGATGCTGATAAGAAGATATTGTATGACCTGATGGAGAAATACGAATGATAAGAAAAGGTATACATTATAAAACCTGCCGTTATCCGGCAGGCTTTATAACAACCCGTGATGTCAGGAAGCTGATATACACAAGTTCCTAAGCATGCGCATGTACGCCTTGCCTTATTTCTTCTATTAACTTTTTATTAAAGGCGTCCAGGTCTTTAGGGCTGCGACTGGTGATAAGACCATTATCTACAACCACTTCTTTATCTCTCCACTCCGCCCCGGCATTTTTAAGATCCGTTTTAATAGAAGGATAAGATGTCAGTTTCCTTCCTTTTAGTAAACCTGTTTCTATCAACAACTGTGGGCCATGGCAGATAGCTGCAACAGGTTTTCCTGTTTCCATGAAATCTTTTACAAATTGAACACAGTCGGGATTAAGGCGCATCAGGTCGGGGTTAATAACGCCCCCCGGAATCACCAACGCATCATAATTTTCCACATCAGCATTATCCAGGTTTACATTCACGGTTAATTCGATGGACCAGTGATCATGCGCCCAGGCTTTCACCTTGCTCTTTTGTGGTGATACGATATCAACTTTAAAGCCGGCAGCCTCCATCGCTTGTTTAGGGCTGGTTAATTCTGTTTCTTCGAAGCCATTTTCAGTTAAAATAGCTACTCTTTTTTTTTCATTTCCGTTTTGCATAATTTACTTTTTTTTGGTTAACAAATATTTTATAAGATACGCGATCAGAACTTTGTTTTTATTTAAAACGACATTTCTTATAATCATCTGTCAAACAACAAACATGCCTTATGCCGGTAATATTTTTTGATAGATTTCGATTTTAACAGTACAAATTATTTTCAATACTTAAAACAAGATGACAGCGGTTAAAATTTTATAACTCTTATATTTGTTTTTACTTTTCCATGATATTACCATGTTTTTTTAGTTCTTAATAATTTCCACAGCTTGCGGATTTTTGGTAACGAAGTTTTTTGATTGTTACTTTACCTGCAAATTAATTTTTCGTCATTGATGCATCTCTTACCCGTTTCAGATAATATTTCCAGGAAAGAATTTCTTGAAGTTCCTTTATCAATTTATAAAGATGATCCCAATTTCATTCGTCCCCTTGATAAGGACGTGAACGATGTTTTTGATCCTGAAAAAAATAAAGCATTTCGTTTTGGTGAGTGCACCCGTTGGATTTTAAAGTATGAGGATGATACGCTTATTGGCCGCATTGCCGCTTTTGTAAATAAGAAATACAGGAATAAGGGCGACGAGCAACCGACAGGAGGTATTGGGTTTTTTGAATGTATCAATAACCAGGAGGCAGCGGATATGTTGTTGGATGTGGCCAAAAGCTGGCTACTCCAACGTGGTATGGGAGCGATGGATGGCCCTATAAATTTTGGGGAGCGTGACAGGTGGTGGGGACTTGTAATAGAAGGGTTTAAGCCGCCTATTTATTTGATGAATTACAACCCTCCTTATTACGTTCAGCTTTTTGAAAGTTATGGATTTAAAAATTTTTATAACCAGGTATGCTGGCACATGTTTGTGCAAACACAACTTAGTGAAAAATTTAAAGAGCAGGACGAAAAATATAATAGAAATCCTGATTACAAAGTAATTCACATCAGAAAAAATGAATTAAAGAAGTTCGCAACTGACTTTAGCATAGTTTATAATAAAGCGTGGTCGAAGCACGAAGGCAATAAGCAATTAAATAGGGAAGTGGCGTATAAGATGTTTAAAGAAATGAAGCCGGTAATGGATGAATATCTAATGTGGTTTGTTTATCACAAAAATGAACCTATTGCTTTTTGGGTAAACCTGCCTGAACTGAACCAGATTTTTAAATACCTTAATGGCAGATTTGATTTCTTTGCGAAGCTGAAATATTTGTGGTTGAAGAAAAAGGGCGTTTGCAATAAATTTACAGGAATTGTTTTTGGTGTAATACCCGAATACCAGGGCCAGGGAATTGACCATTATATGATAGTACAGGGCGCTAAAGTAATCCAGCAAAAAAATCAATATAACGAACTGGAGCTTCAGTGGCAGGGCGACTTTAATCCAAAGATCTTAAATATTTCCAGGAATATCGGTGCACAGCATAGCAGGATGCTTACCACCTATCGTTATCTTTTCGATAGGAGTAAAGAATTCAAACGGCACCCTATTTTGGACTGATGCATATGATACTATCTCCTGAAGAAAAGGGTTTTTCACTTTGGCAAGCAACCCAAATGTATGCTTACTGGCGCAAGTTGTTGAATTTATTCGGTTAATATTTGCCTGGTATATTTCTTTACGATAAGGTCAATAAATCCAGGGGTTTATTCTGCTTTATGAGGCGGTATATAGTTTTCGGCCCTGTAGTTCTTTATCGCTACTTATCATGTATTCATTTGCTATATACCGATAATTATCGGTAGTAAATTTGTAAATTCGCCATTATTGAATATGGAAAAATTTATCGTTTCAGCCAGGAAATACCGCCCGCAAAACTTTAGTACAGTTATAGGGCAATCTCATATAACAACTACGCTTAAAAATGCAATTAAAAATAACCAGCTTGCTCATGCATTTTTGTTCTGTGGACCGCGGGGCGTGGGCAAAACCACTTGTGCCCGTATCCTCGCGAAAACAATTAACTGCGAAAACAGGACACCAGATGGCGAAGCTTGCAATGTTTGTAATTCCTGTATTTCTTTTGACAATGGTACTTCGCTAAACATTCATGAACTGGATGCGGCCAGCAACAATTCTGTTGATGACATCCGAAGCCTTGTGGACCAGGTACGGTTTGCCCCCCAGGCGGGAGCTTATAAAGTATATATCGTTGATGAGGTCCACATGTTAAGCGCCTCTGCGTTTAACGCATTTTTAAAAACCCTGGAAGAACCTCCGCCCTTTGCTATTTTCATATTGGCAACTACAGAAAAACATAAAATTCTGCCCACCATTTTGTCTCGTTGCCAGATTTTTGATTTTAAAAGGATCACCAACCAGGATACCGTGGTACACCTGCAGGAAATATGTGAAAAAGAAAAAATAAAAGCCGATAAGACTGCGCTGCATATAATTGCTCAAAAAAGTGAAGGCTGCTTGCGCGATGCGTTGAGTATTCTTGATAAAATCGTAAGCTTTACCAACGGTGAACTTACCTATGCCAATACGCTGGAACATTTAAATA
>JBDTOV010000020.1:0-46204 GCA_039933035.1 Ginsengibacter sp.
TCCATAATTAATTTCAATGTTTGTCGAATTATGTTTGGTCTCGTCCGTCAGGGTTGCAGCTAACATTTAGTATTTATGTTATTACCTGTAAGGTATCAAAAAAATCAAGCTTGAAAACCAATACTTTACCGTTATGCATTTTCAATTGTCGTTAGGACAATCGGATCTTTAACATTTGCATTTTTTTACTCCCTGCCCTTCCTTTTTTGCCTTATTTTTTAACCAGCAGCATTGAGTCATCATCTATATGCCGACAACTTTCGTTGAACAGGCTCTTGTCAGTACACACTCCCGGCACTTTCTACCTCCCAAAACCTGGTTCTTCCCCCAAAAACCTCATTTTTTTGCCGGCCCTGGCGCAGATTTGGGTCAACATCCACTCTTTTAGAATCGAGCTGGACTCTTTTAGAATCCAGCTCGACTCTTTTAGTATCCAGCTCGACTCTTTTAGCATCCAACTGGACTCTTTTAGTATCCAGCTCCACTCTTTTAGCATCCAGCTGGACTCTTTTAGCATCCAGCTGTTGTCTTTTTAGTATAAATTCCTTCTATTAGACCCAACGTTCCTTCTATTAGACCCAACGTTCCTTCTGTTAGACCCAATGATGGCTCTATTAGACCCAACGTTCCCTCTATTAGACCCAACGTTCCCTCTCTTAGAACCGAGCTTGACTCTTTTAGAACCAATTGGGAGAGTGTAAAAGAGTGTAAAGTAGATTGTGTAAACAGGAATTTAGAGTTTGCACCTGTTTTCAAATATCATCATAAATTGATGAAGGATTAATCCCCGGTTTAAGATAGGTTTAGTACTGAGTGAACAGGCTATTGACAGTACATAGCTCCAGGCACTTTCTACCCAAAACCTCTGAGATATAAAAAGGTTTCTCCGGGATACAAAAAGGTTTCTCCGGGATATAAAAAGGTATCTATGAGATACAAAAAGGTTTCTCTGAGATACCGATAACCCGCATCATGAAAAATTATTTTAATTTATGAATCTGTTCTTACCTTCGGCATCATTCCAAACCAATATAATAAACGATTGCAAAAATGAAAAAACTATCCGCTGTATTATTCTTTATTATCATAGTATTAGCCGGGGTAAGTGCCCAATTAAATACTACGAACGCTCCCCGTGTACAAACAAGTAACGGAATGCTTGAAGGGACCTATGAGTCCGGAATAGCCGTCTTCAGAGGAGTTCCTTTTGCAGCACCTCCCACAGGCGATCTGCGTTGGAGAGAACCTCAACCCTTACAGAACTGGACGGGTGTTCGCAAGGCAGATATATTTGGCCCCCGTGCCATGCAATTGCCAATATTCGGCGATATGAACTTTCGTTCTAACGGTGTGAGCGAAGATTGTTTGTACCTGAATGTATGGACACCTTCCAAAACAGGAAAAGAGATGCTCCCGGTGCTGGTATATTTTTATGGCGGTGGCTTTATAGCCGGTGATGGGTCTGAACCAAGGTACGATGGAGAAAGCATGTCCCGTCGCGGTATTGTCGCTATCACGGTAAATTACCGGTTAGGTGTGTTTGGATTTTTTGCTCATCCTGAACTTACCAAAGAATCTCCGCATCACGCATCGGGTAATTATGGATTGCTTGACCAGGCAGCCGCATTACAATGGGTGCAACAAAATATCCGGGCATTTGGCGGCGATCCTAAGAAAATTACGATAGCCGGCGAGTCAGCGGGTTCATTTTCTGTTAGTGCACTAATGGCCTCTCCTTTATCCAAAAATATTATTGCAGGCGCTATCGGCGAAAGCGGATCATTGCTGGGTCTTAGGCCCACCGCTACTTTGCAGGAAGCGGAAAAAGCAGGAACTGATTTTGGAAATGGTATTGATAAAAAATTGTTGGCGAACCTTCGTGCCATGCCTGCTGATGAATTGCTGCAGGCGACTTCAAAAGCAGGCTATGGAAGATTTCCTGTTGATATAGATGGCTATTTCTTTCCAAAATCGCCGCTCCGGATCTTCGAATCAGGAGAACAGGCAAAGGTACCGTTGCTTGTTGGATGGAATTCACAGGAAAATGACTTTCATTCCATAATAGGAAATAATACACCAACCGTAGCAAACTATACCAACGCAGTTAAAAAATTATATGGCGACCAGGCAGAAGGAATTTTAAAAGTATATCATGCAGATAATGATGATGACGTAGTACCGGTTGCCACTTCACTTGCAAGTGACAGGTTTATCGCTTACAGCACCTGGAAATGGAGTGATGTGCAGAGTAAAACCGGGGGTAAACCGGTGTATCGCTATTTCTTTGAAAGACCCCGGCCTGTTATGCGCCCGGAAATGGGCAATGCAGTTGCCGGTCTTGCAGGTGGGGTAACAAAAGATAGTACTAAAGCCAACACGTCTCCTCCTCCTCCGGCTAGAGGTGCTGTGCATTCTGCCGAAATTGAATATGCCATGGGTAATCTGCCCACCAATCGTGTGTACGACTGGCAGCCAGAAGATTATGAAGTTGCTGCCATCATGCAAAACTTCTTCGCCAACTTTATCAAAACGGGAAATCCAAATGGTTTGGGTGTCCCCAACTGGCCCGCAGTAAATAACAGCAAAACGGTGGAAGTAATGCATATCAATGTGAATACAAGAGCGGAAGCCGAGCAGCATCATGACCGTTACTTGCTCCTGGAAAAGCTGGCTGTAAAATGAAATAATCTTTTTTGAAACAAGGTATCCATGACCGGGGGAATATAGATGGCATTAGTTTCACGGCGGGCAATGTTATTAATTTAAGAAGGTAATAAGGTTTATAAAATCGGGTTCGGTTTTGTACTAAGGTTTTTAAGTGAATGTAAACCTTAGTAGCAAAGTTTAAGGTAACAGTGAACAACCTTATTAGCTTATTTATCCAACATGTTTATTCCTTTACACAGCATTGAGAATAAACAAGAAAGTTTAACATAATGGTGAGCAATCTTATTCCCTTATTTACCTAACATGTTTAATTGCTTTACATAGTCATTTGCTTAATGACATTGCTCAGCGGGGTTTTTACACCGGAGTTTCCAATTTTAATAGATTTTCCGTGAACGCGTGACTCATGAAAAATGTTGCAACGTTCTTTTCGTCACACTTCATGTTTAATAATTTCACCGGATGGCTATAAAAAATTTTGTCGAACAGGAACATGGCGGTACCTCCTTTTATTAAATACAATTAGTAAAACATGCAAGCTGGTGCACTATCGATAAGTGGTAAAACTTTGAACCATGGGAAGTTTTGCCAAACGTCTGGGTAAATAATTTCCGATTGAAAGTCTATACCTGAAAACCCGGCCGGTCGCGAACAGCGGGGAAATTTCTAATGTTTTTTAAACGCCTCCATTTCTTGGCGGAGACGGATTGATCTTAGTGACTACGGTCTTTTCATCGAATATACCATGCTTTGGCGGCGCATCATGAATATTATAGCTAACGTATTCCTGTGTACCGCCCGTTGGCGTGTAGGATACCGGTTCGAAGTACAGAGCCTTTGTGCCACCCCCGGAGTAAGTGTTTACATTTGCTGCCAGCACAAAAAATAACCCTAAATTATAGGCGTTCTCCAGGTCAGGTTCGGTAGGGCCCTTGTATTTTTCTATCGGCGAAGTGCCAAGGAAATCACCTTTAGCATCAAAACCTGCAACGGATAAAGAATAATGCCCAAGAGTTGGCTTGTCAAAATTAAAAACAGCAAAATTAATTTGGGTGAACTGCAGAAATTTAAGAATGTCCGCTGCTTTCCACTCCAGGATGTGATACTTGTGTTTCATATAATTTTTTTGAAGGTTATAAAATAAAAACAATAGTTCTGCGAATAACTTTCTATGACGGCGAGAGGTAATTGTGGAGTTTCAAAAGGGTAGCAGAGACGATCGAAAAGGGTAAAATATGTAAGTTAGTACAACAGCATGGGAAATGCAAGTTATTATATATGATAACAAAAATAAAAGGCAGAAGCAAGAAGCTTCAGCATGTTTAGCGCTATTATATTTCAGGCTCTAAAAGATATTTGGTAATTTTCTATATCTGAATATCCATTTAAAACCTGTATTGGGTTTTACTTCTCGAATAATAAACGTCGTTTATTTTACAGATTAAGATGAGGCATGATTAAGTTTTTACAATTATTACTGGATTGGTCAGAGGTTTGGGCGCCCTTGATTCCTTTGATTGTCCTGCTCTTTAGATGGAAACAACCCGGCTTTCTAAGACCCGTTATCATATATCTTGTCTTTGCTTTTTTTATTAATTTGGCAGGGGATGTCATTAGCGATTTCAAACCTTATTTACCGCGTTGGCTTCACAGCAATAATGTTTTATATAATATACATTCAATCGTGAGGTTTATATGTTTTGGTTATTTTTTCCTGGCGCTGAAACAGCCTTCTTTCATCACCATGAAAAAAGTACTGCCTTTCATTTCACTGCTGATCATTATTATTAATTTTAATTTTGTTGAGAACTTTGGAAACCCTGGTCACCTGAGCGGCAATTTGCTTGCAACCGAAGCATATTTTTTACTAATTTATTGTGTGCTATATTACCTTGCCAAGTTGCGGGATGAAGAAGATGACCTGATGCAGGGCGCTGATTTCTGGGTGGCAACAGGTCTTAGCATTTATGTAGTTGTAAACTTTTTTGTGTTTTTATTTTATGTCCCCATGATAGACCAGGACATCAATCTAACAGAAAACATCTGGGATGTACACAATATAGCGTATATCATTTTATGCATTTTTATAACCAAAGCGTTTTATGAACCTGCTCGATATCAGCATGCAATCTAGGGTAATCATTGGCATATCAGCAATGGTATTGTTGTTTACCAGTTTCCTCGTTGCCTTTATAACGAACCAACGCAAGAAACTTCAGTACCATAAAAACCTGGAGGCTATGAACGAACAACAACAGCAGGCACTGCTGCAGGAAAATATAAAACTGGAAGATAGGGTGAAAGAGCGAACACTCGAACTCTCTGAACAGAAAGAAAATCTGCAAAAGGCGCTTATTGAACTCAAAGCCAGCCAACTTCAATTAGTACAAAAAGAAAAAATGGCATCGTTGGGAGAAGTGGCTTCGGGAATTGCACATGAAATACAAAATCCCTTGAATTTCATAAACAATTTCGCAGAAATAAATTCGGAACTGCTGGACGAAATGAAAGGCCTTATTGGTAAAGCAAATTTTTCAGGAATAGAAAAAGAAGAGATTGATTCTCTTAATGTTGATATTGAACAAAACATGCTTAAGATAAATCAACATGGCAAGCGTGCGGACAACATCATAAAAAATTTACTGCAACATGCGAAGAGTAATGCCAGCGAAGCTGAGTTAACGGATATTAATTTATTAGCGGATGAACATTTAAGGTTAAGCTATCACGGATTTCGGGCTAAGGATAACCTGTTTAACGTAAACATCAAAACCTATTTCGATCCTGCTATCAATAAAATCAATATTGTTCCGCAGGATATTGGCCGGGTCCTGATGAATATTTATAATAATGCGTTTTACTCCGTTAAAGAAAAGCATGAGAAAAATATCAACGGCTATGAGCCTGTAATAACAATTATTACTAAAACGGAAGATGGCAAAGTAAAAATAATAATAAGGGACAACGGCGTGGGTATTCCGCAAAAATATTTAGGCAAAATCTTCCAGCCTTTTTTTACTACAAAGTCAACAGGCACCGGTACCGGCCTTGGCCTTTCATTAAGTTATGACATTATAAAAGCGCACCAGGGCGAAATTAAAGTCGACTCGGTCGAAAGCGAGTTTGCCGAGTTTATTATTGAACTTCCGGTTGATTAAATTTCCATTCCATATTAGTGTCCCTGCTTATAGCCTACCCACAGAAACACTTTGCAACGCTGCCGTTGATTTCTTGTTACCAACAACGGCTAATTATTACATCCAGATACGCACTTGTCAGATAACCGTATCCAATATTAAGTGTATCACCTGGTCATTAAGATTTTTAATGGATGTATCATCTTCATTAAAACCCACCTGGTCAGCGGGTTTTAATCATCGTACTAATCACTTTTGCTTTGTCTGTTGTGAAAGGAATGTAATCCGCGACACGCCAGGTTACTCCAGGCATAAAGTAGCTTTTGGCATCAGTGCCTGTTGCAACCTGTCTTCGTCCGGGCATATAGGAAGTTTCGCCGGCATGGGCTCAGTCCCCTTTAGTGGCCGGAGGTTAACCATTTATCAAACCAATTGAAGGCCTCTTCCTGCATCTTCTTATCAAACTTGTGCACACCGGGGTAATAAGAACATTTGTAACGATCTGCTGCATTTGCTTTAGTATAAATTTCATTCAACATTTTATCAGCACGTTTCATTTCAGGTAAAGTATATAGATCGTCGTCTTCATCATTTAAAATTAAAGTGGGAAGCGGTGTACGCAATCCTAATATTTCCGGAAAATCTAATTCGTTTGGCAGCATCGGAACATATACCATCCAAGTGTGCGTGTATGATTTGTTTAAAAGAAAATCTTTCCAGGTGCTCATGAAACCAACTGCAACAGTGCATTTGATGCGGGGGTCCAGGCCGCCCATAAAATCTGTGCGGATGCCTCCCCCGGATAAACCACCGCAACCTACCCGGTCGGCATCTACATCATCACGTGAGCATAATATATCCAGGGCTTTCTGATCTTCCGCAAAAAAGACTCCCGGCCATGTGGTACCGGCACAAAACAATGATTTAGCCATTACATGTTCATGCAAAGCAGCCCAATCATTATAAGCAGCAATGTTTTTTGGATCTTCGGGATTTTCGTCAGCCAGGCCGTTGCGCATATGTTCCGGCAAATCCTGCATCATCACTCTTCTGCTCGCAAAGGTGAATGAATCCGAAACCAACACGACATACCCACGTTTTGCTATTTCATTTGCCCATGCCATGCCCTCATAATAGTCATGCTGGTGTGTAATCATTAACGGGTGTTGTTGATCAGGAGTCTTCGTAATTTTTCTTATCCCGAAATATTTGTTACCTCCATGATCGTGAAAGGCAAGGATACCGGGTAATTT
The DNA here is from genome assembly GCA_039933035.1 of Ginsengibacter sp. Classification (GTDB taxonomy): domain Bacteria; phylum Bacteroidota; class Bacteroidia; order Chitinophagales; family Chitinophagaceae; genus Ginsengibacter. The sequence continues at coordinate 7,058 of JBDTOV010000020.1, forward strand.
TCCTTTTGCATGTAATGGTTTTAATAAAAGGGCTTTAGTTGCACGTCCATACGGTAGTTGCCAGCTCAATTCTTCTATACGCAATCCATCGTAATCATATTGTTTATTTATATCAACTTTTGGAATTCCCCCGATATCCGGAATCCCCAACCTGTCAACAACTCGTTGTCTCGCTTTGGTTCGCCAGTTGTCAACATCGTTGAATTCATTTCTCCGGAAAGAAAGGGAAGGCAACGTATTCTCCAAAAGCGAAGCAGCCCACGGACCATACTGGCCGATAATGCTGACATCTTTGTCGTCAGTAGTTGGGTTACCTGCATCCATAAATTTTGATTTGGGTTGATGATCCGTTGTTCCTGCAAATCCATTGAAGATATTGGTTGCCATGCCAAGGCTGGCAGCGCCTGTGAGTTTTAGGAAATCCCTGCGTCTATTCTTCATCGTGGGTAGAAATTTTATAGTGTTATAAATTTATGACAACTTCTCCAGCTTACATATTTTGATTGGAGACAAAATACCCTCTCTTTCGTCCTGAATACAAAATGTCTTGCCGGAGCTTTCTCATGTAGCCATATACGTTGGCTATGCCTGTGCCTTCCATAAAATTATAACCCTTGCAGCAGCGCATGTATCACCACCACAAAAAAACCCGCCTGGTCAGCGGGGTTTTATCATCGTAATAATATCTTCTACTTTTTCTGTTGTGAAAGGAACGTAATCAGCGAAGCAAATTCTTCGTACGATAAGGCGTTAGCCATTCCTGTCGGCATCATCGAATTTTTCAGTTCTTCCCGCTTCTTAATATTCCTGGTGAGAACGGTATAAACTTTCCCGCTAATATCACGTAAAACAATTTTGTCGGCAGCTTCTTCTGTAACAAATCCCATTACCGTTTTTCCATCCTTTGTTTCTACCTGCACAGTGGCAAAACCCTGTGCAATGGAAGCATTGGGTGTAAGAATAGATTCTGCAATCTGCTTGCGGGTCATGATAGAGCCGATCTGTCCCATGAAAGGGCCTTTCAGCGCTTCGCCCTTGCTAAGCGTATGGCAGGTAATACAACTCTGTTGGATAAACAGGCGCTTGCCATCCGCCGGGTTGCCCCTGATCTTATCCATAGCCAGCATAATATCTTCTATAGAGGACTCGCCAATCTGTCCTTTTTTATTCCTGATCTTGTTAAGGTCAACCTTGGGTTCTTCAGTTGTAGCTTCCTCTTTTTCTTCCCCGCCAAACTGTGTAATGCCCATGCGGAGTTTGCCATTGAGGTCTGCAAAAAATTGCTTCCCTGCTGCGCCTGGTTTACTCCACACATCAACCAAAAAGGCTTTAATGCTATCCGAACCTGCCCATATTATGGGCTTGTAGTATGGTCCATGCGTATCCGGTCGGGTACTCCACCACCACGTGCCGTCATAAGGTGCTTCTTCGTTATACAACCTCCCAAGTGTGGAAACTATTTTCGTTTGCAACGCAGTATCCTGTGTATTCCGGTAAGCGGCTATCAATCCTTCTACTGCTTTTGTATTATGCATGTACCGTAACGCCCATAAAGCCAGTGTAGCATGTTCCGTGCCGATAGCGGCTACACAGGCATCTACCGCATTCAGTGTTACTAATGCTCTTACGGCAAGATGGGGAGGGATGACCGCTGAATTGGGTGTAGCATGCGGCCCCTCCGTTCCCTTAGCCGGAGCAACAAATGATGCCGGAACGGGAACCTGCAGCAATGCTTCTGCTGCTGCTATTCGGCCCAGCCGCCCTAAACCGATAATGCCTGCGAATTCAACGCTTTTAGAAGTGTCTTTCAGGGCGTTTAAAAATGGTTCGATGGGGACCTCTTTCAGAAAGGATTTTCTATCGGCGAGCGCCCGCAGGGCAAAAGCCTTCATGTCTTCTTCCTTTGCCAATTGCACCAGTTGTTTGATCGCATCAGCTTTGGCCATCTGTGCATAGGCATACATGCCCGCTACACGGGAATAGAGCGGCTTGCTCTTGTCGCTGGCCAGTTTCCATGCTGCATCCCTGGCTTTTCCACCCTTCGTGATCAGTTCCTGTTGCGCACAGAGCCTGGCAACGTTGCTTTCAGATTGCATCAGGGTAATGAGTTCGCCCGTGGAAGCATCCTCAAGATCGGGGTAAGGCTTATATGTCCAGTTTTTTGGAACCACACGTACCGTGAAACCCTTGGTGGAATCACCTGAAAAGCCGGCGCCATCCCACGCGGAAAGATACATGCGTCCCGAAGCATCAACATCTACATCGGTAATTTGCGGCAGATGAATGAAATCTTCCTGCTCCTGTGTAAAGGTTCCTGCATCCGGTGTAAGCCGGTGAATGTATAATTCGCTTGTGCCCCAGTCTGCCGTCATGGGTACATGGTTGTATTTTGCCGGCCAGCTATTATCATCCATAAACAATGCTCCCGTACCGGAACCGCCGCCGAGATCCACCAAAGCGGGAATGATTTCTTCCGTAAAATGTTTGAACAGAACCGGGTAACCGTATTCTCCGGATTGAATCATGTGACTGAAACGGATGTTCCATCCGCCGCCGTCATTGGTATTTCCCCTTGTAAAAATGTTCATGTAGGGGTCAATGGCAACATCATAGAGATTGCGGGTGCCATGTATATACACTTCCATTTCAGTTCCATCGGGCCTTACCCTAACGATTCCTCCACCCAGCATGGTCAGTTTTGTCCCATCGCTCCCAACTGCATCGTGAAAACCAAAATCACCCACGGCAATATATATCCAGCCATCTATACCGAGGCGGATGCCATTGGTAGCATGGTCCGTACCGCGACTGGCGAGGTAAGTAGGATTGCTCATGTGATTGACGAGTGTTTTCGGCGTCCCGTCAGCAAAGCCGTCATTGTCTTTATCTTCATAAACTTCGAGCGCCATGCCTGTTGCGAGGGTATCGGTAAAAACGGTATGAAGTACATACAACTTGTCACCCACTGATACAATGCCCCGCGGGTCATCTACGCTGGCATATTCAGTATGCCTGTCAACGATACCATCGTTATTGCAATCCACCAGTTTTATAATTCTTCCCTGTCCTGGTTTTTTACCGAGGGAACCAATCATATCTACACCCACATACACTTCACCAGATGCAGCAACGGCGAGGCAGGCGGGGCTCGGCGTAAGATTAGGACCGGAAAAGCCCATGATGCTAAGGTCGTCAGGCCACTTCAATTTAGCGGACATTGAATCAATTGATGCCAGTGATGGATCCCTTGGTTGAGGTTCGCAGGGTGGTTGTTTGCTTTTGCAACCAATAACAAGCAAAATCGAAAAAAGAAAAATAGAAGTATTTTTTATCATCATTTTTGGATATAGGTGGCAAAGTAAGAATTATCTGAGGCTTTAAAAAAACTAAACGAAGGGATTTCTATAAAATGGAATATTGTTGACAATACCATGAACATTTTATAGCCCTTCCACTGATGATAAAAACTTTATAATACCGAAACCGGTATCATTAAAAACCGGCCAATTGCCATTGACATTTTATATCTTGTTATTTCAAAAAATATTTATGAAAGCAACCAGGACTATTATCCTAATAACATTTTTGCTGTTTGGCCTTCTGCAGGTTGTATCAGCGCAAAACATTATTGTTAGGCAATCCCATGAAGATGGGGTTTACAGAAAGAATGAGAAGATCAGGGCAACTGTTTTTTTGAATGGAAGCAAGGATGATTCTGTGTTGGTGACAATATGGAAAAACTTCAGCAAGCAAAAGATTCAAAAAAAGATGAGGTACTCTGGTGACACCCTCGTGTTTTTTAATGATACGCTGCATGGCCCTGGTTCTGTAATTTTTGAAGTACATACTACATCTGATTCCGTAAGTATTGGGTCCATTGTGCAGCCTGGTGATTATACACCCGGCACCAAACGGCCAAAGGATTTTGATGAATATTGGCAGGGAGAGAAAAGAAAGCTACAGCAATTACCGATGCAAGTGAAGGCAGTTCCGCTTAACGAAACGGATAGTGGTTATATATGCCAGAACGTGGAAATTAATTGCACCGGGCCAAAGCCTGCAAGGGGATATTTTGCCAAACCGGAATCAGCAAAACCGAAATCACTGCCGATAGTATTGTATGTACATGCTGCCGGAGTTATTTCTGGTTCGTGGGTGCGCTCCGAGCCCGAAAATGCATTACGATATGCAAAGATGGGTAAAGGCGCTCTCAGCTTTGATCTGAACGCCCATGGAATGTTGAATGGGCAGCCTGATTCTTATTATGATAGTCTTCAAAACAACGATTTAAAAGACTATCAATATATTGGTTTGGACAGCAGAAAGGATTTCTATTTCAGGGGTATGTACCTGCGGCTCATGAGAACGCTTGATTTTCTTACAAGCCAACCTGAATGGGATGGTAAGCGGATTTTGGTCATTGGCGAGAGCCAGGGTGGTGGCCAGGCGCTGGCGGCCGCCGGGTTAGACCACAGGGTAACCGCAGTGGTAGCAACCGTTCCGGCCATGTGCGATTGGGTTGGTACTTTAGCAGGCCGGAAAGGCGGCTGGCCCGATCCGTTTGCAACAAAACAATATGATACAGCAACGCTGTTGTCAGTGCTGCCTTATTTTGATGTGGCCCATATTCTGAAAGGCTCGCAAGCAACGTTAGTTGTGGAAATGGGGTTGATAGATACCACTTGTCCGGCCGCTGGTATTTTTGCGGCAATTAACCAGGCGGTTGGAAAGAAAATTTTATATACCGATACCTATCGCGGACATCATGTATCGCAACCTGCCTATAAGGAGGTTTGGGAAAAAACGGTGAATGAACCAAAGAATGCGTTTATTGATGATTATTTGAAATAGGGGAATGAGTTTATTTGGTGGAACTGAAAGTGACTCCTCCTAAAAAAAGTTACGGCTTAAAGAAGAAAATGGTTCGTGGAGACACGAACCATGGAGCAAACATTATATAATTTAGAAAACCTTTAAATGGATTCTTTAATGCAGTTTTACAATAAAACAGGAATGAGCAAGTGTCTCTGTAAATATATAATTTCAAACAAGTTGCGGGTAGGCTTTTTGTTGATGGCACTCGTTGGGATAAGCATGGTAGGCAGAGGTACACCCGGCAATCCAACACTGAAACCTGGTTTGATGTTGTACGTGTCAACTATGGGTAATGATAGTTGGTCAGGAAGGCTCAGGCAACCTAACCAGGATACAACCGATGGCCCTTTTGCAACGTTAGAGGGAGCCCGGGATGCCATTCGTTTATTGAAAGAAGACAACAAGCTTCCTGGAGGAGAGGTAATAGTTACGATTCAGGCAGGGGTTTATGAACTGGCAGGAACATTTGAGTTGGAAGCCAAAGATGGCGGAACAGATTCTCTTTCACGCATCATATATCGTGGAGAAAAAGGTAAAGAAGTTCGCCTGTCGGGTGGCAAAAATCTAACCCAATGGGATGTGGTGACAGATAAGAATATTTTGGAAAAATTCAGGCCAGGTGTTCGTGGAAAGATTTATCAGTCGAATCTCTCCGCTATAGGCATCAACGATTTCGGATCTCCGGGAGGTGGTGGCATTGAGTTGTTTTTTAATGATAAGCCCATGTGGATATCGCGATACCCCAATAAAGGGTTTGTGAAAATAACAGGGTTACTCTATGAAGATACCGTGGATATAAGAGGAACCAAGGGTGATAAAGTGGGTAAGTTCAATTATGATGATAAAAGAATTAATGAATGGAAAAATGAAAAAGACGGTTGGGTTGATGGCTATTGGTTTTGGGACTGGAGCGAACAACGACAAAAGATTGCAAGCATTGATACGCAAAAGATGCTGATGGAAGTAGCACCTCCCTACCATAATTATGGTTACCGCATAGGACAATGGTTTTATGGATTTAATCTTCTTTCCGAAATAGATGAGCCGGGCGAATACTATGTGGATCGTGAAAAAGGGATACTCTATTTTTATCCACCATCTGACATCACAAAAGGACATGCTTTTGTTTCTGTAAATAAAAATATCATTAGCCTCCATAAGGTTTCATTTCTCACTATCCGGGGTATGATACTCGAAGGTTGCCGTGATACAGTCATTACTATGAAAGATTGTACTAATGCTTTACTGGTAGGGTGTACCATCAGGAATGCCGGAGATGAGGGGGTTATCATCAATGGGGGAATGCGCAACGGTGTGGTGGGTTGTGATATATATGATGTGGGCGCGGGGGGCATTACCATTACTGCCGGAGATCGCAAAACGCTTGTAGCAGGAGCGTGTTTTGCAGATAATAATAACATACACCACATCGCCAGGATTAAACGGGTGTATTACCCGGGCATCTCCCTTAACGGAGTGGGTAATCGTGCCACCCATAACCGTATTGCCCACCTTCCACACATGGCTATCTATTTCAGCGGAAATGATCACGTAATGGAGTACAATGAAATATGGGATGTTTGCTATGAATCAAACGATGCCGGCGCCATTTATGCAGGACGCAACTGGAACATGCGGGGAAATATAATCCGCTACAATTATCTTCACGATATATCAGGTTTTGAAGGAAAAGGATGTGTAGGTGTTTATCTTGATGATGCATTTTCAGGAGTTGATGTAACCGGGAATGTTTTTGATAAAGTTACCCGTGCCATGATGATTGGCGGAGGCAGGGATAATAATGTTTTGAATAATATTTTTATTGATTGTGTTCCTTCTTTGCATATTGATGCACGGGGATTAGGGTGGATGCATGATCAGCCAGAAGAATGGATTAAAGAAGCAGCAGATAAGGGTACTATTTCAGGCATCGCCTACAATCAACCTCCCTATAGCACACGGTATCCGAAATTGATCCATCTACTTGCCGAAGAGCCTGAAGCTCCCAAAGGGAACGTCATTTCACGTAATATTTGTGAAGGTGGCGCATGGGATAAAAACGTTGGATTTTGGAAAACGTCTATTGAAGACAAGGCTCGTCCTTACCTGGAAATGAAAGATAATGTGGTGGCACCCAACTCGGCAGTTAAGGATAGTTTGTCTAAGGGTTTTGTACAAATCAATCCTTTATTTATCAATCAAAAAAATCCAAAACAAGGAAAATATCAATTAACTGTTAACTCCCCGGCTTTGAAGCGGGGCTTTATACAGATTCCATTTGCCAACATTGGTTTATATAGCAGTGATGACAGGGCAAGCTGGCCTGGAAAATAAATTTTCTCAAGACATCCACACATAATTACGCTAAAGTCCTGCACTTCCTGATTCGGCTAAGCGTTTCCCTTGCCACTCCGAGAAAGGATGCCAATTGAGAAAGTGACACTCTTTGTATCAATTGTGGGTGATTGATTTCCAGATACGTTAATCGCTCCTGTGCAGCGTAAATTTTATATAAGTTTGAAAACTCTTCTTGTTTTGATGCAAACTGGCCTATGCAGTTTCGCACTAAACTTTCTATTTCGTTTGCCGGGGTGGCTGCCTGAAATAATTTTTCCTTGTCAAAAAGTATGACCGTTAATGGCTCACAAGCAGTGATATTACATTCAGATTACTGTCCGCTTCCAAAACTATTGATGTTTGTTGCAATGTCATTTTCAAAGAAAAATTCTATATTTTTTATTTGTCCGTCAATTTCGTAAAAGCTTTTACAATAACCTTTGTCAATAAAAAATAACGATTTGCAAACTTCCCCTTCTTTCAGTAGAAACTCATTTTTCTTAAACACTCTTTTAGTCAATGCTGGTTGCAACGATATCCAACTTTCATCAGAAAATTCTGTTATCGAATGAATGTATTTTAATAGATTATTCATTGTTTATAAGGGTTTATGCAGAATGATGTACAACATATAGAAAAATATCTAAAAAGCCCCTATTTATAATTACTACCACCGATGTCATTTCAAACGATGGAATTTACTATCAAAGAGCCGGTTAAAGAAATAACCAAAGGCGACCGTATGAAAATTTTTTGTCTATCGTTGGCCTCGTCCTCGATCGTTCTGGTTGGTTTTGTTACCTACAACTGTTAAGTATTGTTCCACAGGTAATTTTTTTAGCTTTGCCATCTGCAAGGAATTTTAAATCAAACAGCAACCGTCAAATTACGATTATGAAAAAAATTGTCCTACTCCTTTTATTGAATGGTATTGGCATTTCGTTTTTATATGCCCAACACAATATGCCCGATGATGATCAGCGAAAAGCAATTACTTCTTTAATTGATCAGTATTCTGAAGCAAGGGAAAAAAGCGATACAGCCTTGCTAAAAACCATCCTTACTAACGATGTAGATCAATTGGTTTCTACCGGCGAATGGCGAAATGGCATTGGTACAGCAGTGCAGGGCATGCTAAAAAGTTCCGGCAATCGCCCGGGCACCAGGACATTACGGATCGAAAATATGCGGATGTTCAACCCAACCAGTGCCATTGTTGATTGCAGGTACGAAATACAAAATACAGATGGTACCACAAGAAAAATGTGGAGCACGTTTATAGTGGTGACCGAAAAGAAAACATGGAAAATCAGTGCCATCCGGAATATGCTGCCAGCGGGTCAATAAAGAAATCATAAGAAAAATAATACGATAACCTTCGTTGGCGATCAGCATTGTAAAAACATTTTTGTGAATACATATCTGCGATGCATCTTTGCACGTCCATGCAAAATACTCCGGGTAAACATGCACCCTTACTAACAGTGATCATTGCGTTTGCGATTGTTTATATTGTATGGGGTTCTACTTACTTTTTTATCCAGGCATCCGAAAGAGATTTTCCGCCTTTTCTTTTAGGAGCGATACGTTTTGCAGCTTCGGGTGGTATGCTGCTGGCGTGGTGTGCATTAAAAAAGTATAAACTGGTATACCGGCCGCAAATAAAAACTTCTTTTATCGTTGGCAATCTTTTACTTTTTATCGGCAATGGCGCCATCATATGGGCTGAGTTAATTCTACCCAGTTCTTTTGTGGCCGTATTGGTATCTGCATCACCCCTATGGTTTGTATTATTTAATGGCCCGGAAAGAAAAGCAAACTTTGGTAATAACTATATCATAACGGGTGTTATTGCCGGCTTTGCAGGCGTGGTTCTTTTGTTTGCCGAAAAAATATCGGGGATAACACTTGCTTCCGGTTTTACCCAGGTAATTTCTTTAGTAGTAATTGTAGCCGGAAGCATCAGTTGGGCCGTAGGGTCGTTATACTCGAAGTATAATGCCGGGGGACATACGATGGTGGGCGCAGCATGGCAAATGATTTTTGCTTCCATATCATTTTTAATTATGGTCTTGTGTACCGGGGAACTGAATCATTTCCATTTTCAGCAGGTTCATTTACGTGCATGGCTATCCGTTATATACCTCATCACCATGGGATCACTGGCAGGTTACAGCGCCTACATCTGGTTGTTACAGGTAAGGCCCGCGACCCAGGTCAGCACTAATTCTTATGTAAATCCCGTAGTTGCTGTGTTATTGGGGGTATTATTTGGCGGTGAAACGATTGACATCGTACAAATAGTCGCACTGGCCATTATTTTATCAAGCGTGTTTATTATCAATTTTGATAAATACAGGAGCAATTAATATTATACTTGCCCGCGAGTGCCTGGCCTTTATAAGGGTGCTGCTAATTTTTTTATATGACTAATGCGGGTTTAAATGCCTTGCTAACAGTACAATCGACTATTGGTGGTCATCCATTTCCAGCAATAAATTAACGATCAAAGCAATCCAGCCCGTTTGGTTGAGAGGCACCCAAGCCCTGTCCGGTGTCCCCGTTAAAAAATTCATAGAACAGGTGATGCTCTTTAAAATGATATGCTGACCAACACGACTGATGGCTGTCCAGGTAATTTAAGGGCAACCAGATAGGCCCCCGCCAATTGGAATTACCTCCAAACATTCCGCTGCAGCTTTCCCCGGGTTCATACTGAATGCTATAATTGCTGCCCTGGTATTCAAATACATACGGTTGATCCTTGTAGCATCTTGACAGCGAGCGAATGCCGTAATCTGATAAAAACTCCGCCTCATCTAAAAGCCGTTTCAATAGTTTTTTGAACCGGTCATCTACCATGATGGCAAATAGATAATTACCATCTTTATTCTTGTTTTCCATAGCTGAAATGATCCGGGTTAAATCAGGTCGCGTAAGCCTGATCACTTCCAGCCTGGTATTGAACTGTCTCAGGTATTTAATGACTTTCGCGTGCATGATGTCAACCGCCAGCAATGGAATGATCCCTGCCAGCGATCGAATTTTCAAATGCTGGCTGGTGCCATTTTCAAATTGAATGGCATCGTAATAAAACGCATCCTCGTCATCCCAAAGGGAAATATCTTTTTTCCCGATGTGATGCATGACTCATCCAATATTAAGAAAGTGCCTGAAAAACTTGGCTGCCGATTCTTCATAAGCCCGGTTGTGCTGGGCTAATTCCAACGATATGGTTAGCATATTTATTGCGTACATGGCTATCCAACTGGTCGCATCGGCTTGTTGCAATTTTTTGATACCTTGTGGCATGTGGTTCCTGTCGAACACTCCGATGTTGTCGAGACCGAGGAAGCCTCCTTCAAAAATGTCTGTTCCATTAGCGTCCTTTTGGTTTACCCACCAGGTGAAGTTTATTAATAACTTCGGGAAAGCCCGTTCCCGGAAATCCCGGCCAGCAACACCTGTTTTTTTCTTATCTGCCTCATATACATACCAAACACTCCAGGCATGATTGATATCGCTAAAGTTCCATTCGTAAGCCGGAATTTGCCCGTTCGGGTGCATACAATACTCCCGGAGTACTACCAGTAGCTGCTGCTTGGCAAAGAAAGGATCAATATGCACGAAAGTTGCTGCATGAAACGCCATATCCCATGCCGCAAACCAGGGATATTCCCATTTATCGGGCATGGAAATGATATTGCGGCAGGTGAGGTGTTGCCAGTCAAAATTTCGGACATGGTTGCGTTGAGGTTGGTTGTCGCCAGGTTCCCCAAACAGCCAAATGAATACATCAAGGTAGTAGAATTGTTTGGTCCATAACAAACCGGCTGCTGAACTGCGCATCAAAGCTTTATACGCCGGTGACAGGTTTTTTGGCGCAAGCTGATCATAAGTCCCGGTTACATTTTTCCGCTTGGCCAGGTTTAAAAACCGGATAACTTCATTTATTTAGAATTAAGATACTTTAGAAAAGTCCATAGGTACTTTAGTAAATCATCCTAATTTTGAGCGCTTTGCCAGGTACATGGCGTAGAAATATAAACACATTCGCTTTATAAAAATTATTAATCATGGAGTCATTAGTGCCATCCTTAATTACACTGGTAATAGGGGGTTTCCTGGGAGGACTGGTAAAATCATTATTAGATTACAGGAACCAGGTATTTTCTCAACTATGGGATAAAAGATTAAAGGCTTATACTGAGTTATGGAAGATAATGGGACAATTTCCACTGTGGCCTGCATTAGATGATGTTACTTATATTAAATTATTTGAAATGAGCAAGTCAATGAGAGACTGGTATTTCGGATCAGGGGGTATATTAATGTCACATGAGACGAGGACGCTTTATGGTGATTTGCAGGAAGACATAAATGCGCGGATTTTAAAAGATAAAAAAAATGATGAAAACCTTGTGAGAAAAGACGAATATGATACGGTTCAAAAATTATGTTCCCTGTTACGAAACGGGATGACAAACGATTTACTATCAAGAAAAAAACTACTGTAATTACTTTCTTCGGTTAGCGTAGATCGTTAGTTATCAAACCAGGACGGATAAAATTATCTTTATCCAATGTGATCACAACCCGCGTGATGCGTTTGAATGGCGGTTATGCTAAGAGCCCGGTTATTAGCAATAAAAAACCGGGAGGACAGCAATATTTTTTATAAAAAATTCCCGGATGTTCATACATTCGGAAATAAAATCGTGAGCGGTCAATGTAACGGTGGTAAATACACGAAAAATTAAATTTACAATTAAAAGGTATGAACAATTCCGACACACACAATCAGCGTATGGCAAAATTGACCTTTGCGTCTGTCTATCCAATGTATCTCGCAAAAGTGACAAAGAAAGGCAGAACAGAAGAAGAATTGCACCAGGTTATAGAGTGGTTAACAGGCTTCAACATTAAAAAACAGCAGGAACTAATAATAGAAAAGGTAACTTTTGAAACATTCTTCCAACGTGCTTCAATACATCCCAATGTTTACCTCATTACCGGGGTAATCTGTGGATACCGTATAGAGGAAATTAAGAATCCTTTAACGCAGCAGGTTCGATATTTGGATAAATTGGTGGATGAGTTGGCTAAGGGCAGGAAACTGGAGAAGATATTACGCAGCGCATAGCATGGAAGCTTTGTTGCAATGGATAGCTTTAGCCGGCTGGAAGAGACATTCAAAAAAACAATATAAAAAGCAATGGATAGAAACCAAAGTGATGGCAAATCAAATGAACCTGTGCAAAGCCCTTTCTCCCAGACGTTCATCCACGGAACAAAAGCTAACCTAAAGATTGGCGGCTTTATCGAAGTTGGTAATAACTCAAACTTTGGCCAAAATAATAAGGCAAAATATATCTATCTGACCGCCACCCTGGATGCGGCTATTTGGGGAGCTGAACTTGCCTTAGGCGAAGGACGCGAAAGAATATATTTAGTGGAGCCAACAGGTGCCATGGAGGATGACCCTAACGTAACGGACAAAAAATTCCCGGGTAATCCAACAAAATCTTACCGCTCTAAACATCCATGTAAGGTGGTTGGAGAGGTTACAATTTGGCAGGGGCACCCGCCCGCACAACTCAAAGCAATGAAAGATCATCTGGAGCAACTTAAACAACAAGGTATTGAGGCAATTGAGGACTGAACAGAATTGTGAAACGAATTGGCAATACTCTTTATCCCGGCAGTTTACACAATACAAATTTTTAAATAATTTAAGAACATCCCGTGAAACCCCGACGCCGAAAGGATCCTGCAATAGCTAGCTGAAAAAAATCAAACAATTAATATTTACACTAACTTATTCCTGTTTTTAAAGGCTCCAAATATTTTTTTTTAAAAAGTGTAAGTTTTTCGGCCAACAATGCAACTTATATTTAAAGAGTGTTAATCCCAAAGGGTGATGAAAAAGATGGATAGTATGGAAAAAGCGTTTTTAAAAATAATCTACGACTATCAAAAAATCATTTATAGGGTTTGCAAAACGTATCGGGATAGCAAGGAAGACCAGGAAGATTTATTCCAGGAAATTGTTTATCAACTCTGGAAGTCTTATCCCTCTTTCAAAGGTGAATCTAAAATAAGTTCATGGATGTATCAGATAGCACTGAATACCGCCATAGCTATTTATCGAAAGCCTAAACTGCCGGTTGATTATGTTGAGAAAATGCCTGAACAAATGCGTACTGGTATAGGGCATCAAGTTTCAGAAAATGAGGAACGATTATTTGATGCCTTACGAATATTGAACGATACAGAAAAAGCCCTCATCTCTCTCTTCCTGGATGACTTTACATACCGCGAGATAGCCGAAATAACAGGGATAACCGAGAGCAATACAGGCGTAAGATTAAACAGGATCAAAACCAAATTAAAAAATTTGCTAAAATAAAAATTATGGAACTAGATGACTTAAAATCGAATTGGCAAAATGCCGGCGGATATTCTAAAAGCGAAAGTGATCTATTAAACATGACCAAATTAACCCATCATCCCTCTTTAAAAAAGATACGGATAAAGCTAATTGCTGAAACTATCTTTCTTGTGTTGTTTTTGGTTATTTACTACGACTGGTTTGACGGTGACAAAAAGCCATTGTATGCAAATATTATATTGGCAACTGGTTTGTTATTCTACATTGCTAATGATATGATAGGTTATGTCGCCATAGCTAAACCAGTCAGCGGTTTAAATTTAAAACTATCCATCACAAATTATTTTGCCAGGATAAAACGCCTGGCTATTTTTTCTTTGATCTTTTCTTTTTTATATAGCATCTCCCTTATTGTATTTTTTACTTCGGTAATCCATTTTACCAGGGAAAAAAGATTTCTGTTGTTAGGACTGGTGATTATTCTATTCCAGCTTATGTTTTGGTCTTTCAGGGTTTGGACCAGGAGGATAAAAAGTTTACAACAGCAAGTAAAAGATTTTGACACCGATGACAATAAATAGTTTTCATTGTTATAGAAAAACAGGAGCGGCCTACAAAAGTATACAAAAGCAGGGCTGAAGAAAATTTACATCGAAGCTATTTCCTAATTTGTCGAAATAATTTATTCGTCTGCGAGTCCGTCATTAGATTAGTATTCTCAAAACTCGTGTTATGGAATATGACAATGACCGGCCGGTAAAACCTGTTAATAAAATTGAAATATTTTATTGGATACTCGTCTTTCTTTTTTATCCCCTCGTAAATTTTGTTTCCTTTTTTTACCGGGATATTATATTCTTACCCATCACGCTTGTCGTTAGCCTTTTTCTTTTTCCTTTTTCTTTTTTTTATGCAAAAGCGATTATTCCATGGTTTCTTTTTACAAAAAGGTATGTATGGTTTAGTCTAATCTCCTTTGCCTTTTATATTGCTGTACTTGCCTTGCTCCGGCTGCTGTATTCTTTCGTACACCTGGATGAAAATCCCTTACAATTGTTACAGTCTTTTCAGCCTTATTTTAATTTTTCTTCGTCTACTCTTGTACGGGAGAGTTTATGGTTTTTTATAAACATTACCCTGGCAACCAGCATAGCATTTCTCAAAAAAAACTTTGATGAAGAAGATATTATTGCCACCCTTGAGAAAGATAATGCTAATTTCAAATTGAAGTATTTGCGTTCGCAGTTAAACCCGCATTTTTTTTTTAATACCTTAAACAGCATTTATTCCCTTAGCCTTCAAAAATCTGATGAGACTCCCGCGGTAGTTATAAAACTGGCTGACCTGATGCGGTATATGATCTATGACTGCGATGAAGAAAAAATTTCTTTAGATAAAGAAATCGAATTTATCAGGAACTATATCGACATTGAAAAAATAAGGTATAAAGCAGATGTAAGATTTTCCGTTGAGGGTGAAACCAGTGGCGTCATGATCGAACCTTTTTTGTTTATCTCCTTTATTGAAAACGGGTTTAAACACGCTTTTCATAATTCCTACAGCGATGCGTTTATTTATGTAACTATAAAAGCAGCGCCGGGACAAATTGTTTTAAATGTAATCAACAATACGGATATTGACCTGGAAACACAGGCAAAGAAATTGCCCGGTACCGGTATTAAGAACAGCAGGAGTTTGCTTGAATTGGTGTACCCTGAATCGTATGCGCTCGATATAATCCAAACTGATAAAGAAGCGATGCGGAAAAGCGAATTAAGAATTATAAATGCGAAGAAGCGACTGGAAGCCTTGTATCCCGATTCTCATACGCTTGATGTAATTTTAAGCAAGAATGCTTACACCGTTTCTTTAATAATAAAAACAGGTCCGCTTGATAAAATGCATGATAGTTGAAGATGAAAAGCTTGCGCAACAGGTTATCCAAAGCCATTTGCAAAAGATAGACAGGTGTGAGCTGGTAGCCATCTGCAACAATGCCCTGGAGGCAAGGGACGTTTTAAATAAGCAGGATGTTGACCTGATGTTTCTTGATATTCAGTTACCCGGAATGACGGGGCTGCATTTTTTACGGTCACTGTCCAACCCCCCGTTAGTGGTGCTTACAACGGCTTATGCCGAATATGCGGTGGAAAGCTATGAATTCAATATAATGGATTATTTACTGAAGCCGGTTTCGTTTGAACGCTTTTGCAAAACGATTGATAAAATAGTTGATGGCGGTTTGTTTACAGAGGTTACCAAAGAAAAAGACAGGATACCGGCAGATCACATTTTCGTGAAGAGCAACAGTAAGTTTTTTAAGGTAAATTTTTCTGAGATCATATATATTGAGGGTATGAAAGATTATCTTAAAATTCATACCGCCGGATACAGGCTCGTAAC
Source organism: Ginsengibacter sp. (assembly GCA_039933035.1). Classification (GTDB taxonomy): domain Bacteria; phylum Bacteroidota; class Bacteroidia; order Chitinophagales; family Chitinophagaceae; genus Ginsengibacter. The sequence goes on from JBDTOV010000020.1 coordinate 23,064, forward strand.
GCATCAAACCATGAACGATATAGAAAGGATATTGCCCGATAAACAATTTATACGCGTTCATAAATCTTATATTATCGCCCTGTCCCATGTTAAATCCATTTTTGGAAACAGCATCGAAATAGATCAGGCAACCATTCCCATAGGGATTACTTATAAAGACAAAGTGGCGCATTTGATTAATAAAAATTACCTGTCCTGAGCGTTTTCTTTGTAAAATAAAAGATGGGACTTCGTTAGCCAGTTTGGCCTTCCCTCACCTGCACCGGAAGCAGGGCGAGCACATCTTATAAACGATCGGGATGCGGATGCATCCATGGCTGCCGGTACGCCCGTTGCAATAAAGCCGTAGCTTCCGCATCATCTTTTACCTGCCGGGTACCAGGATCATACACCAACGGCCTCCCCGTTTTCATGGAGAGGTTGGCAAGGATGCAACTGGCAGTGGAAATATGGCCCTCTTCGATATCTGCAACGGGCCTGGACTTTCTTTCTATGGCTTGTAGAAAATTAAGCATGTGTCCGCGCGTGGCCGGTGCCGCATTTAGTTCTATAGCCGGCTCCGTTAAGTCTTCAGGATATTTTTCCTTTTCGTATACCACGTCTTTATGTATTGCCTTTCCATCACCCTGCGGTATAAAATCATATTTCATGGTGCTGGCTTTTAAAGTGCCCTTATCTCCATAAATAAAAAATGCCCAGGGATATTCGGGATCTGCGGCTGTACCCCAACTGCGGTGCTCCCAGATACAGTTCAGATCCTCATACTCAAAAATAGCCGATTGTGTATCGGATATATTTGACTTACCTTCTTTATCGACATAAATGCCACCGGTAGAACTGATGCGTTTGGGCCAGCGGAGGCCCAGCATCCACCGAACGGTATCAAACATATGTACGCCCATGTCGCCCATGATACCGTTCCCATATTCCATAAATGTGCGCCACCAGCGAACATGCGGCAGTCCATCGTATGGCCGCAACGGCGCGGGCCCGGTCCACATGTCGTAATCAAAAAAATCCGGCACAGGTTGCAAAGGAGGGTTACCATTGTTGCGCATGTGGTAATAACAGCACATGTTCACATGCGATACTTTACCCAGTAGTCCCGCATCAACAATATTCTGTTTGGCATCAATTAAATGCGGTGTGCTCTTTCTTTGGGTACCTACCTGCACTACCTTCCCGTACTTACGGGCTGCTGCTACCATGGTTTCACCTTCCAATACATCAACACTTATGGGCTTTTGTACATACACATGTGCACCCGCTGTAACGGCGGCAATCATCTGGAGTGCATGCCAGTGATCCGGCGTGCCGATGAGAACAATATCCAGCTTACTTTCATCCAGCATTTTTCGATAGTCAGTATATAGGGTTGGTGTCTTACCTGACTTCTGCCGCTTGCTGACCATAGCGGCCGCTTCGGATAATTTATGTTGATCTACATCGCAAAGCGCTACCACCTCCACGGGAGATACCTGCATTAGCCGAAACAAGTCGCTTTTGCCATACCAGCCGGTACCGATTAAACCTACCCGGTATATTTTGTCCGCATTGAAAAACAGGGGCATGCCGGAAGCATGCAGGGCGGCAAGGGCAATAGAGGCGGTCGCCCCCTTAAGAAATGTACGTCTGTGAATGTTATCAGGAGCCATAGTTTACAATTGAGTATTTGAAGATATTAAATTAATTATTTACCTGGTCTGAAAAATAATCTTCCGGTTCATACTTTACTCTTACATCACTTTTATCAATCGCAGGTAACAAAGTTTGTAATCGGGGCAAACCCGTCCTTGTATAAAGTGTTATATTTATTCGCGAACTTATTCACCATCTAAATTTTTCTACATGAAAGTTATCCCGATCTGTTGTATTTTTTTAATACTAACTTTTTCTGCCGATGCGCAACAAACATCCCACAGGAAATGGAAGCAACTCTTTAACGGAAAAGATCTTTCCGGCTGGAATGTAAAAATAAAAGGGCATGACTATAATGAGAACTTTGGAAATACATTTCGCGTGGAAGATGGATTATTAAAAGTATCGTACGATCAGTATGATGATTTTAAAGACCAGTTTGGGCATATCTTTTATAAGAAGCCTTATTCCTACTATATTCTTGCTGTGGAATATCGCTTCACGGGAAAACAGGTAAAAGGAGGTGCGGGATGGGCTTATAAGAACAGTGGTATCATGTTGCACTGCCAGGATCCCGCCACCATGCTCAGGGACCAGGACTTCCCTATTTCAATCGAGGACCAGTTGCTAGGGGGAGATTCAACAGGAGAAAGGTCAACTTGTAATCTCTGTACGCCGGGCACCAATGTGGAAATGAATGGGAAGCTTATTACACAGCATTGTGTCAATTCAACTTCGAAAACTTTCCGCAACGAAGAGTGGGTGAGGGCGGAGGTTATTGTGCTGGGAGATTCCGTGATCACCCATATTGCCAATGGCGATACCGTATTAGTATACCAGAAACCACAGATTGGGGGCGATGCAGTAAATAACTATGATCCTGCTGTGAAGATCGATGGGCAGTTGCTATCGTCAGGATTTATCTCGCTGCAAAGTGAAAGCCACCCGGTTGAATTCAGGAAAATTGAGATCATTGATCTTGCAAACGAATACCGAAAAAAAATAAAAAAATAGCCAATACAAAATTCTTACCACCGAATCGGTGACAGGTAGCTTCGTGCAGGAAGAATTTTATTAACGGACAAAGGACAAATACAAGCCTATCTTAATTCGGCTTCAGAATTGAACTTTGCATACTTTTGTTCCATCTAAATAAAGGTGGCGCCTGCAAAAGGCACTTACCTGTAAAACATTGCTTAATCAACTGCAATCATGCCGCATACTAAAAAGAAACATCACCCGGAACATCCCCCGGTTCCTAAAATTAAAAAAGAAATAAAAAGATGGCGGGTCATTGCGGTAGCCATTATTTTCTTTGTATTGTTCGGAACGGGTATAGCTTACTTTGCTGTAGGTGATAATCCTACCGGGTTAATAGCCGGAGGTATTATTGGCGCCGCGCTCGGGTATTTCTTTGGACGGCAGATTGTACATGGCTTATTCAAAAATAATGACCTTTCGTAACACAATTCAATCCGGTACATTTTTTATTGTCACAGGATGAGTACGCGTAATTTTATTGCCGGGCGATAAAAAACTTCTGAACAGCACCGTTACTGCCCGGCAGAAATGATCTCCACGGGTTAGTTCCCCGCGATATAAAAGACCAGCCAGGTGTGACCGTGCTGGCAAGAAAGTGTCCGCTTTTTAAATTAAGTGTTCATAAACGTACACCTCTGTAAAATTTATATAGCTTCAATCGTTCTGTATCAACGAAGTATGCCATTGGTATGATGGTTGAAAATTAGTGATTTCATTATGTAAACCAGTTAGATTTGAAAAGTCATTTCAACATATGATTAAAAATTATTTTAAAATAGCACTACGGAATTTAATTAGGCACAAGTCTTTTTCTGTAATCAATATCGCGGGACTTTCTATCGGTGTTGCCGCTTGCCTGGTAATTTTTACGGTGGTAAATTATGAATTGAGCTATGATACATTTCAACCCAATTATAAGAGAATGTATCATGTCGTAACCCGGGATAAATTTTCTGATGGTGTTACGTATAATCCCGGGATATCTGTTGCCGCCATGGAGGCTTTGCGTTTGCAAATGCCGCAGGTTTTATTCGGTTGTCTTTATTCAACTTATGGAAGCCAGGTAACTGTAAACACTTCCGGAAATAGCGCAAGTGATAAAAAATTTATCGAACGAAGCGGTATTTTTTATGCTGACCCCCAATTTTTCAATGTATTCAATTATCAATGGCTTTACGGTAATGCCGATGTGCTGAAAGAACCTAACACTGTGGTTCTTACGAAAAAAATGGCGGAAAAATATTTTGGAAACTGGCGGCAGGCAATTTATAAAACGATCAGGCTCGATAATGCGACAACGCTGAAAGTTGCGGGTATTTTACAGGATATTCCTTTAAACACTGACTTTCCTTTGGGTGTATTGATTTCCTATGAAACAGTGAAAAGAAGTGGCGATAGATATTTCTCGACAGGTTGGGGCTGGACGTCCAGCAACTTCCAGGTATTTGCATTGCTTCCTCAAAATGTAAAGGCCGCCAATATTGATAAGCAGTTGTTGGCATTTAGTAAAGAACATTACCAGGATGTAAAAGCCTCCGTGAGAACTAATTTTCTTCACCCGCTCAGCGACATACATTTCGACAGGCGTTTTGATATTTATGGCAACCATATCACCAGCGTGTCAGTTTTATGGACATTATCTCTCATAGGAATATTCATCATCATAATGGCTTGTATTAATTTTATCAATCTTTCCACGGCGCAGGCGGTGGGCAGATCCAAAGAAATTGGTATCCGGAAAGTTTTGGGCAGCAATCGAAAACAAATTTTTTTGCAGGTAATAGGAGAAACCGGGATCGTTGTAATCATATCGGTCGCATGTGCAGTAGGCGTGGCATCATTATGCCTGCCTTATATAAAGCATATTGTATCCATTGAAGAAAGCCCTGGCTTATGGAACCTGCACATGGTAACTTTTATTTTGATTGTAATTGCAAGCGTCACTATTTTAGCTGGCTTGTATCCTTCACTGGTGCTGTCCGGTTACAAACCGGCCCTTGCGTTGAAAAATAAAATTACTTCAGCAAGCATAGGAGGTATCTCATTAAGAAGGGGCCTGGTGGTAGCACAATTTGCTATTTCGCAGGTATTGCTAATCGGCACCATCATTGCGCTGAGCCAGATGAGTTTTGTAAATCATGCCAATCTTGGTTTTGATAAAGATGCCGTATTGATTTTATCCGGCAATTCAGATAGTACCGTAATATCGAGGTTACCGGCATTTAAAGAAAAATTATTACAAACTAACGGTGTTCAATCCGTGAGTTTCAGCAGTGACGCGCCTTCATCTGATAATATATGGTCAACCAATTTTGCTTATGATCACAGGGATGATGAAAAATTCCAGGTAACCCTCAAGTTCACAGACCCGGACTATTTTAATACCTATGGAATTGCTTTTTTAGCGGGAAGAGTTTATGATAAAAGTGATACCGTTAAGGAGGTAGTTATAAATGAAACATTGCTTAAAATGCTTGGTGAAAAAAATGCAGGTAATGTAATCGGGAAAGATATTCGCATCAATAATGGCTGGAAACAAATTGTAGGCGTTGTAAAGGATTTTAAAACGAATTCTTTAAGAACAGATGTAAAGCCCCTGTTAATGGGAGAGTGGAGCGATTTTTATAGCCTCACTTCCATTAAACTGAGATCATCTGATATAGCGCAAACAAGGGCTGGTATCCAAGCCGTGTGGAACCGGTTTTTTCCGGAATACGCCTTCTCCTCTTCATTTATGGATGAGAATATCGCCAATTTTTATGAACAGGAAACCCAACTGGCCTTGTTATATAAGATTTTTGCAGGCCTGGCTATTTTTATTTCGTGTCTTGGTTTGTATGGACTGGTATCTTTTATGGCCGTTCAAAAAACCAGGGAGATTGGTGTAAGAAAAGTGCTCGGCGCCTCTGTGGGAAATATTGTTTATCTTTTTTCAAAAGAGTTTACAATACTGATTGTGCTGGCTTTCATAATAGCAGCACCCGTTGCTTATGTAATGATGCATGCCTGGCTAAATGATTTTGTATATAGGATACAAATTGGCGCCGGGGTTTTTGTGCTGGCAATAGTTATTTCTATCGTCATCGCATGGATCACGGTTGGTTACAAGGCAATAAAAGCGGCAACTGTTGACCCGGTGAAATCTTTAAGGTCTGAATGATCATGGATAGCAGGTGAACAATGAGCAATGAGTATTGGACAATGGGCAATAAGCAATAAGCAACGGGAATTTGAAAAAAACAATTTAACAATAAAACAATTTAATCATTCATCAATAACTACATAAACAATTATAAAGACTATGCTCCAATTAAAGAATATCTACAAATGGTTCAACACTGGAAGTAACCGAACCTTTATTTTAAAAGACATTAATCTAACGATAAACCAGGGAGAATTTGTTTCTATAATGGGACCTTCCGGTTCCGGAAAATCTACCTTGCTAAATGTAATGGGCATGCTCGATGAACCCAACGAAGGTGAATATGTGTTTATGGAAGATAATGTATTAAAGATGAAAGAAAAACAACGTTCTGAAATCTATAAAAGCCATATTGGCTTTGTATTCCAGGCGTATCATTTAATAGATGAACTTACGGTATATGAAAATATTGAAACACCATTAATTTACCAGAATATAAAAAGCGGGGAACGAAAAGGAATGGTCGCAGAAATGCTGGATCGCTTCCAGATGGTTGGGAAAAAAGACCTGTTCCCTAACCAACTTTCCGGAGGACAGCAACAGTTAGTAGGTATTGCCCGTGCCCTGATTGTAAAACCAAAATTGATCCTTGCGGATGAACCTACCGGAAATTTAAATTCGAAACAAGGCGAAGAGATCATGGACATATTTAAAGAATTGAATGATGAAGGGGTTACCATTATTCAGGTTACTCATTCTGAAAAAAATGCCGCGTATGGGAAAAGAATTATTCACCTGCTCGATGGAAGAATTGAAAAAGAATCTTAGGATAAATGATAGTTAAACATTCAGAAATCAGTAAAAAAGAACATTAGAAAATGAAAACGATCTCTCTCAATATAGTATTTGTATTGCTTTGCCTGCTTGCGCAGGCGCAAAATAAGTTAACCCTTAGGCAGGCTATACAAATCGGTATTGCCAATAATATAGATGTAAATCAATCTGACCTGCTCATGCAAAAAGCAGGTATCAACTGGAGGCAGTCCAAACTGGAAATGCTGCCTAATCTGAACGTATCGGCCGATCACGGTATCAACCAGGGAAGAAGTATTGATCCTTTTACCAATGGATTTATCGATCAAAAAGTTGACTATGCATCTTATGGCGCATCAAGTGGCCTTTTATTATTTAACGGTTCTTCTCTTCATAATCTAATTAAAAGTAACTCTCTTGGGTACGAAGCTTCAAAACTCGAGCTGCAGCAGGCAAAAGACAATCTTACGATCAATATTATTTTGGCTTATTTAAACGTTCTCAGTGCCAAGGATATTCTTGAAAGTTCCCGTAGCCAACGTATAGTAACAGGAAAACAGGTGGATAGGTTACATATTTTAAACCAGGCCGGAGCCATTCCGCCATCACAATATTTTGATCTGAAAGGTCAATTGGCGAATGATGAAATTACTGTTGCCGACAATGAAGCCGCTTTAGAAACAGCTAAATTAAACCTCGTGCAGTTGCTCAACGAGCCGTATGATAAAACCATGGAGGTAGAAAGATTGCCGGACGACGCCTTTAATATCAGTTATGTGGCTAACCCGGATTCCATATATTCGGCTTCCTTGCAGCAGTTCGCGCAGGTGAAGGCAGTTCATTTTCGTACAGAGAGCGCTCAAAAAAATATACGGTACTACCAGGGCCAATTGTATCCCACACTTTCATTGAGCGGCAATATCAATACCAATTATTCCAGTGCAGCCACGCAGTCCCTTTTTGTGAACAGCACCGAAGTTTCTTCTCCTGATTATGTGGTGGTCAATGGCTCACAGGTGCCGGTAATTACCAAACAGAATAATTACAATACGGAGAAAATTAATTACGGAAACCAATTGAATAACAATCTTTTTACTACGGTTAATCTTGGTTTGCGTATTCCCTTATTTAATGCATCGCGGGTAAAAAGCAGGGTGAAAATTGCCCGGCTTGATTTAAAAAATACCGAACTGGTGGAACAAAACACCAAAACCCTTTTGCAACAATCTATTGAACGGGCGTACGTAAATCTTACCAATACTTCTAATAAATATACCATATTACTTGACCAGGTAAATTCATTCCAGGAATCGTTTCGCTCCGCCGAGGTCCGCTTCAATTCCGGTGCAATAACTTCGGTTGATTATTTAATTGCGAAAAACAACCTGGACAGGACCAACACCAACCTGATCATTTCAAAATATGATTTTGTGTTGAGAGCAAAGATTTTAGATTATTACCAGGGAAAGGCTTTGTGGTAAATAGGTGGAATTTTTTCTTCTGAAGAAAGGGTGTAAATTTATACTCAATAAATGAAATTTTATACCATGCAAAAGAAGGCACTCTCAACAGAATATCTCAAAAAGCCTGAACAAGGCGGGGATAAAGTTGTATCAGAACCTGGTATGGCAAGGCCCGCTAATTATAGTCCACCCAACAGCTATTTTGGCCGGTATTGGCAAAAAAACTGAGCATCGCATTACTCCTTTTGAAAAAATAAAAATTCTACGAAAAGGGATCAGTAAAAGAGATTTGGAATTATTGAAGGAGAAGGCGTGTTTTGATTATAGCACACTTGCAAAAATTCTTGGCGTTACTAGAGCTACATTAATCAATAAAAAAAGAACTGAAAAATTTGGCGCTGTATTGAGTGAAAAGATTCTGGGACTTGCCGATTTGTATTCTTATGGCTTTGAAATTTTTGTTGAAGAAGATCGTTTTAATCAATGGATGGGAAAGCCTAACCAGGCGATTGGTGGTGAAATTCCGGTTAATATAATTGACAATCAATACGGGAGAGAGGAAATAAAAAACCTTATTGGAAGAATTGCTTATGGTGTTTATTCCTGAAATGATAGATTATGAAAGTTTATCGGATAGGAAGAACCCAATACGCAGATGATGTAAAAGGTGAAGGAGCGAGATTGTTTGGCGGTCGTTGGAATCATAAATCTATTCCTTGTATATATACTTCTGAAAGCAGGGCTTTGGCTTTATTGGAATACACCGTCAATGTAAATATTAAAGAAATTCCGCGTAGACTGCGTATTGCGACTTTTGAAATTCCGGATAAAGGAATAAAAATAATTTCAGGAGATAGACTACCAGGCGATTGGAAGGAAGCTCCTGCTCCTAAATCATGTAAAGATTTTGGTACCCGGTTGTTAGCTTCTTTATCTAATGCTGTTTTTAAAATTCCGTCTGCTATAATTACTGAAGAATATAATTTTCTTTTAAATCCAATGCATGTTGCCGCCTGCTATTTTACAATAATTGATATAAAGAATTTCGTGTATGATATCCGGATTAAAAAGGTATGAAGTACCAGCCCCAGAAGTTATAAGCCTTGAATTAATTATCACAAAAAATAATTGGAGAGAAGATTTTTACTAAAATTTGATTGGAGATCTACGCTTATACAACTAAAATAGACAATTGGCTGAATTTGATTTTTTCTTCTATGATCTTCATTTTTTACAATTTTATATACACTTTTTTCTTGTAAAGAAAATAGCACATATACCACTCGAGTGCAAATATGACCAATGAAGTAACAATCAATTTTACGTTCTCCGGAGTTGCTATAAAATTCATCAATCCATTGGTAATATCCCCTACATATTCATTGAACCAGCGGTGCCCGACAATTTCGAAAAATAAATAAATAAATAAAGAGTTCATTCCCACGATAGTAAAAAAGGAAAGATATTTTTTATGCTCTTTTATATCAATCCACCAGTAAATAAATGCGTAGGCTAACAGGCACCATCCTAAAGATGCAAGCGTAAAATAACTCGTGGCAATTTTTTTAATGATCGGTGTGATGTGGGCCATGTTTAAAAGGAAACCTGTGACTAAGGTAATAATCCCCCATATTGCTATCCATTTTATTTTACCGGTTTGCAGTAATAATTTACCAACGAGTGCGCCGGCAATGGTATGCACTGCCGTTGGAATACAATTGATAGCCACCCAACCTCCCTTGTTAATGGTATTCATCAGGATTACATCCATGTAATTTCCAAAATTGTGTTGGTCAACGAATGGCTGGTTGAAACCCGGAACATTGGTATACCTGTATAAGCATTCAGTTAGCAGCAGCAACAGGACGCAAGTAATAATTTGCCAAAAATAGGACCACCGGAAAATTAAGAACGCAACCAGGGTGGTGAATGATAACTGGGTTAGTACATCCCATAATTCAAATGACAAACTGCCATCCCGCTGAACTGCATAATCCAACACTCCCCAGAAAAAAAGTAGCAGGCTTCTCTTCAATACTTTTTTAAAAGACTGGTTCCAGCTAACTCCTTTCTGTCGTTGCTTCTCCAATGAGAGTGCCAGCGCGGTGCCGGCTATAAACATAAAGCCTGGCTGAATAAGATCCCAAAAGTGAAGCCCATTCCAGGGATGATGAGAAAATTGCTGCATAAAGGAATTAAAAAAAGAAGTACCCGACATTTTATCCAGGCGCTCATAAAGACCTGCACTCTCCAGTGCCAGGAACACCATAATTAGCCCACGCATAAAGTCCAGCGATACTAAACGGCGTGATAATGCCGGAGTTTTTTCGGTAGTTGTCAAAGTAAATGTTTTAGTATAAGAAAATTTTCTGCAGCGCTTTTCTTTCGGTTCTTTACCCGGCTTATAAAATATTATTCAGTCGTATATATTGCAATAATAGTATTGTTTTGGCATCTTTTATTTCCCCGCTCTCAATCATTTTGAATGCATCATCAAAATCCAATTCAAGCACTTCAATATTTTCCTGCTCGTGTGCTACTCCTCCGCCTTCGCTTACTTTCATATCGTGAGTATATTCAGCAATAAAAAAATATAGAATTTCTGTGAGAGAACCGGGCGACATATAGGACTCGAATATTTTTGTTACATGATGTATTCTATAACCGGTTTCTTCCTCCGTCTCTCTTTTTATTGCATCGTACGGATTGTCATCATCCAGTAAGCCTGCGCAGGCCTCTATAAGCATTCCTGATCTATTGCCATTAAGAAAAGAGGCCAGCCTGAATTGCCGGGTTAGAATTACGGAACGTTTATTTTTATTATATAATAAAATAGCGGCGGCGTTCCCTCTTCCATAAATCTCCCTTTTTTGGGTTTGCCAGTTTCCATCTTTTTGCTGATATTTAAAGGTTACTTCCTTAAGTTCGGACCATTTATGTGAAAGTATTTCCGTCTTTATAATTTTTATTGGATCGTTCATCTTAAAATAGGATAAGCAAATTTTATTTGTTTAATAATCTTAATCCCGGCTATTTGTCTTTGTGGCATTGTGAAACGAAATTATTGCTCTCTCCATCTATACGGGCTGCGCAAGCGGTCTCATAAACTCATGAATAATCTTTGCGGCATTGGCAGATGCATTGCCTCCTTCCGACAATAAATTTTTTAATGCAGCATAATCCATTTCTATACTTTCTCTTTTAAGTGTGTCAAACAGAATCCCCCTTAATTCCTTAGTAATATTTTCTGCGGTAAGATCGTTTTGGATCAATTCCTTCACCACTTCTTTATCCATAATTAGATTTACGAGGCAAATGTATTTGAGCTTTACCAACCTTTTAGCAATTTCATAAGAAATGGCCCCGGCTTTATAGCAAATAATTTCCGGCACGCCAAATAAGGCAGTTTCCAAAGTTGCCGTTCCGGAAGTTACCAGTGCCGCGTTAGCCCGCATCAATAGAGAATATGTATCATTTGCAACAACGTTCACGTTGCCGTACTCTGCAAGGAATGGTGTATAAAACTCATCTTCAACAGATGGGGCTTTGGCAACGATAAAAGTATAACCGGGGAAATTTTTAGAAGCCTCCAGCATGATGGGAAGTTGCGATTGGATTTCCTGTCTGCGACTGCCCGGTAATAAGGCAATAACATTTTTTGCCGGTTGAATTGCCGGATGATCTCTTTTGAAATTTTCAATTACATCAACTAACGGATGACCTACATAGTCCACATCATAATTCCATTTTTTAAAAAATAGTTTTTCAAATGGAAGAATAACGATCATTTTATCAACATACTTTTTGATAGTCTGTACCCGGCTTTCTTTCCACGCCCATACTTGCGGTGAAATGTAAAAAATATTTTTATGTTTATTTTGGTGGGTCCATTTTGCCATGCGTAAATTAAATGCGGAGTAATTAATAAGAATTACTATATCAGGTTGAAAGGCCTGGATATCTTCTTTGCAAAACTTAAAATTTTTCACAATGGCAGGAAGGTTTTTAATCACTTCAGCAAAACCCATGAAGGCAAGATCCCTGTAATGCTTCACCAGTGTGGCTCCGGCTGCTTCCATTTTATCGCCGCCCCAGCCCCTGGTGTCCGCGTCAGTGTCCAATTTTTTTATTTCCTTAATGAGATTACTGCCATGTAAGTCTCCCGAGGCTTCACCTGCAATGATGTAATATTTCATTATTGTATAAAAATCTTATGGAGAATTAAAGATAATCAGAATTGACCAGGTACGGTGAATAGTTGTAGTGCAACGGTGGTTGGCGGCCCTTATTAACTTTGAATCCCGGACTTTGCATTTCTTTAATAATACTTAAATATCATCGCGATGATGGCATAGATGATGGTTACAATAAAAATTCCCTTTGCAGTTTTATCGCGGTGCCCGTTAATGTAAATTGTAAATAAAATCGCATTGGCCAAAAGAGAAACACTGATAGAAACGGAGATCAAATTTGGGTTCATTTTCATCCATTGAAACATTTCAGTAAGGGAAAGGCCTTTAAAATTATACAATTTATATATCATAAAACCCAGTACCGGCGCTATAAGGCCCAGCGCCAACCCAAAAACAAAATTGTCTTTTTTGAAAATCATAAAATGTCCCAGTTTTTTTCCAGCTCTTTTTTTACCTGGTAATTAGTAAGGTCAAATTGAACAGGCACCACGCTTACAAAATTATGTTCCAGTGCCCACACGTCCGTATCTTCTCCTTTGTCAAAATTTTTAAACTCTCCCGTAAGCCAATAATATTTTTTGCCATGCGGGTCAATGCGCTCATCAAAATCTTCATCATACTTGGCATAAGCCTGCTTGCATACTTTTACTCCGTTCATTTCATTAAGAGGAACTGACGGGATATTTACATTTAATAAAAGATGTTTATCCATTTTGGTCAGCAACAAGCTTTTTACTATTTTATGTACATAAAACTTTGAAGCGGCAAAGTCAGCTTCAAACCTGTAATCGAGCAATGAAAATCCGATGGAAGGAATGCTTTCAATAGACGCTTCCATCGCAGCACTCATGGTGCCTGAATAAATTACATTGATAGAATGGTTGGCGCCATGGTTAATGCCACTGAGGCAAATGTCCGGTTTGCGATGCAATATTTTATCAACAGCAAGCTTTACGCAATCAACCGGGGTCCCACTGGTTTGCCATGCTTCCACGCCTTCGAACATGTCTTCCACTTTATTAAGCCGAAGGGGTATACCAATAGTAATTGCATGCCCCATACCACTTTGAGGTTTATCAGGCGCCACTACTATTACTGTACCCAGTTCTCTTACCGCTTCTACCAAACTACGAATACCCGGTGCCGTTATGCCATCATCATTTGTGATAAGAATGATTGGCTTTTTTACCTCTTCTTCTGTCATTAATTTTTTTTGTTGTCGCCCGTTATGGGAGTAAACCATATAAACCAGCCGACCCGTCTAAACTATCTTATTTACCACGCTGCAGACCTGGCTTATTAGAACCACCTGAACCAGGGCCTTGCCACTGCATCTCTAAACGGCCATGGCATGGCAATTAGTATCAGCAATAAAGCAATTCCGAAAAAAATGAGGCTTCTTTTATATTTGGCAGGTGACAAAATAACTTTTTTTACCATTACCCTTCCTACGTGAACCAATATCCACGCAAGGATCATCATGACTTCATGCTCCATGGTAAAAAACCTGAGGTTGGCATCTTTCATATTATCGCCCAGGTGTTTTAACCTTTCAAACCATTGACCACTGAAGTAAAGGCCGAGACCTACCAGCAATTGAATATCCATACTTAGCATGAAAAAGAAATTGCTTCGGCTGGCTGAGGCAGAATATTCTTTTTTGTCTGCCAGGCCTCCGATAGCATTTAACACAGTCCATATACCAAAAATAAGTGCGAACCATCTCAACAAATTATGTATTACAAGAAGTGCCTGCATAAATAGATTTTTTGCAAAAATAAGGTATTGGTGATTAGATAAAGAATCGGGTACCAGGTGCCTGGCCACTTGGTCGGAAACATTGAAATTGTAAGCGTGTGTTAGTAGCCTGGCAGCTAAAGAAGCGCTGTATTTATAACGGGCATAATGCGATCGATGCGTGGCCACGTAGTTGGAAACATTGAAATTGAAAGTATCTCTTTGCGACCTGACACCTAAAGAAGCCCATACTTATCAAATGAACCCGTTAAAACGCGTTATGAAAATGATTTATTAATAAGCCACGCTAGAATTTATGATCCGGCTTTATCAATTGAGGATATTCCCTTTGAAATTCTTTTATTTCGGGAATTGATACGGCCTGAACATAACCCTGGTTGGGATTGTGTTCGATGAAATCCTGGTGATAATTTTCAGCCACCCAAAACTTTTTTAAAGGCACAACTTGTGCAGCGATAGGCGCTTTATATTTTGCGGATGCAGTCATTTGTTTAATCTTTTCCTCAATATTTTTTTTCTCCGTATCATTTGTATAAAAAGCGATAGAGCGGTATTCTGTTCCCAAATCGGGGCCCTGACCGTTTACCTGCGTTGGGTTTTGCCCCGCGAAATATATATTCAGTAAAGTTTCATAAGAAATCTGGGAAGGATCATAATATACTTCCACACTTTCCGCGTGGCCGGTTGCACCAGTGGCAACACTTTCATAAGAAGGATGGGAAGTAGTACCGCCGGCATATCCTGACACCGCTTCTTTTACACCTTTCACACTTTCGAATAATGCCTCTTCGTGCCAAAAACAGCCTGCCGCAAAATAGGCTTTACTGTATTTCGAAAGGTCTTCTTTCTTTGAAGAAGTTTGACTTGATTTGTTTTCGGATTTTTGAGCGCACGATGTTAGCGCCATCATTAATGTTGATGAGAAAAACAGGAGAAATATCGATTTCATGTTCATAATTTTTTAAATATACGTACTACGCAAAAATAAAGTTGTTAAAAGAACGTGAGAAAAATAAAAACAAGATATTTTTTCGGATCATTTTACAATTATAGCTTAAGTCAATTTCCGGGAAGTGTAAAAATTTGGAGACAAAAATGTTGCCGGGTATACTTTGTAAAAATTACAGACTACGCTTTGAAAAATAAAACATAAAATCTTACATTTGCCCTTTCAATGCCCGATAGTATAACGGTAGTACAGCAGATTCTGATTCTGCTTGTCTTGGTTCGAATCCAGGTCGGGTAACTGAATAGCTTAAAAACATATGATTTATTAAAGCTTTTCCGCATTTTTTTGGCGGAGATGTTACCCTCTCGTATTTCGTTAGGAGGTTACATTTCCTAATGAGCCTGGTTTGCTGGATTTTAGTGTCTACCATGTAACATAATGACTGCGATACAATCTTCATTTCCTGTAAAATAACAGACATTGTTTTTTTTCTATCTCGTGGTCCTTTGTGGAAAAAAAAATAAAGCCATATCGCTACCGGCACGGTCATGTTATTGAATGTGTGATGTTGTTTAAAATGCATTAGGATATGCAAATTTTTATTTTGAATACATATAGACATCAAAGCATAATCTTTCCAATGAAAAAAAATTTCTAAAATATATATCTTAGCCCCAATTGCATTTGCCAACGTGATGGCAAATCAGGGCTGGTGGTAAATGTAGATGTTATCGATGGATCAAAAGTATAAACAGGACTGTTGTTATCATACGAAACAGATATCGGCTGGAAATAGCCTGAAGTAGTTGCATATTTTCTTACGCCCCATTTACTGTTGAAAAGGTTGCCAAGGTTTACAAAGCCGAAGCTAGTTTAGTTACAAGCAGCGAAAGCCTTGCTTACTGATCTTCCGCGACTCAATCTTCATTTCCTTTTCATGAGGTGCCATTGAAAATATTTTTGTACTGGAAAATTCTAACAGGTATAAAAAAATTGAACGGAATGGATGACAATGGGAGGTATATATTTCTTTAATTTCGTATTCGCATATATCGCCGCATAACCCTTCCGTTCACTGTGCATTGAGAACAAGGTTATTCACCCTCATTATTTACAATGTGACTTTTGTAACAAACATTACCTTGTGATTACAGCATCTTTGCAGGAATTAATAGAACATAATGGAAATATTGGGATATGCTTTGGCGGCATTGGTGGGTGTTTCACTTGGCTTAATTGGCGGTGGGGGATCCATCTTAACTGTTCCTATACTGGTGTATGTATTGGGTGTCAACCCGGTATTGGCTACTTCCTACTCGTTATTTATTGTTGGTTCCACTTCCATGGTAGGGGCTGTTAATAATTACCGTAAAGGCTTTGTAAGTATTAAAACAGCATTGCTTTTTGGATTGTCTTCCATTACAACCGTATTTATTGCCCGGAAAATACTTATTCCAAAGATTCCAACTGTTCTTATCAGTACGACACATTTTCATATTACGCAGGCTATGGCAATTATGGTACTATTTGCTGTTTTAATGCTTTTTGCGTCCATATCCATGATAAAGGAAAAGAAAGAAAATATAATTATAGATGATCATTCCAAACCAAAGGGTGCCCATATTGTCAAACTATTAATGTATGGAGTCGCGATAGGTTTGGCAACCGGTTTCCTGGGTGCAGGCGGCGGATTTTTATTAATTCCTGCCCTGGTTCTTATTTTTAAAATGCCAATGAAACAGGCTATTGGCACCTCTTTATTGATCATCGCACTCAATTCCCTTATCGGTTTCACAGGCGACATTGGTCATTTCATAATTGACTGGAAATTTTTAGGCATCATTACCCTGATTGCCATTGCTGGCATTTTTGCCGGTGGATTTTTAACCAGGAAAATTGAGGGAGATAAATTAAAAAAAGCCTTTGGCTGGTTTGTATTGGCAATGGGTGTGTACGTTCTTGTAAAGGAAATATTTTTCCCCTGATGGCGCTTTCTATACAATGAAACCTTATGCTTCTCCTTCTTCAAGAAAAATTACTCATTCCAGTCGCTGAATGTAACTAATGTTACCTGGACTTGCTTTTATTCCTTTGAAATTTGTAATCTAAAATTAATAACAATGGAAAATCAACTAATTAGTGGTATGCCAAGAATTGGTGATAAAGCTCCCGATTTTGAAGCGATAACAACTATAGGAAATTTAAAATTCTCTGACTATAACAAGGACAGTTGGGTAGTGTTCTTTTCGCACCCTGCAGACTTTACACCGGTATGCACAACAGAAATGAGTGGCTTTGCAAAAGAGAAAGATTTCTTTGCAAAACACAATACAAAATTGATGGGTTTAAGTATCGATAGTATTCACTCTCATATTGCCTGGATAAATGCGGTACAGGAAAAAACCGGTGTATTATTTGAATTTCCGATCGTGGCTGATATAAGCATGAGCGTATCTAAACTATATGGCATGTTACAACCCGGGGAAAGTGAAACCGCTGCAGTAAGAGCCGTATTTATTATGGACCCTACAGGAAAGGTTCGTTTAATCATGTATTATCCATTGAACGTTGGCAGAAATATGGATGAAATTAAAAGGGCGTTAGTAGCCTTGCAAACATCTGATGAAAATAAATGTGCTATGCCGCTTAACTGGCAGCCGGGAGATAAAGTAATTGTGCCTGCACCTAAAACTGTAGAAGGATTAGCTGAAAGAAAGGAAAGTGATTTGGAAATGGTAGACTGGTACCTGGCGAAAAGGGCATTATAATCGAATTAGCAAGAAGATAACCTTTACGGGTATACTATTGAATTGTGCCCCTGGTAACTGAGTATCACTATTAGTTATAAATGAAAATTCGCTTGTCATGAATACAAAAGTAAACAACGTTCCCCCTGAACTCTATGAGCAGATTAAAAAAGAAATAACCAATAAGGACAGCGTTGTAGGTATTGACGCCGTGCATACACATATAATTATTATTGATCGCCTTATGGAAATAGAAAAGAAGCTGGATGCGCTCAATGAAAAAACTGAGCAAATAAAAAGCGCCATAAAGTAAAAAGCAATTCGTGATTAGCAGTTAAAGCGAAGCAACAAAAGTTGCGGAAGAAAAAGAAATCACCCGGCAACTTTACAATTGAGTCATAACATAAAAAAAATACGATCGTGAACATCGAACAAATTTATACAGGGTGTATTGCCCATGCAGCATACTATATTGAAAGCAAAGGCGAAGCCGCCATATTTGACCCATTAAGGGAAGTGCAGCCTTATATTGACAGGGCGGCTAAAGACAATGCCAAAATAAAATATGTGTTTGAAACTCATTTTCATGCCGACTTTGTAAGTGGTCACCTTGACCTTGCAAAAAAAGCAAACGCAAAAATAGTTTTTGGCCCCACTGCAAAGCCGGGTTATGATGCTATTGTTGCAGAAGACAACCAGGTATTTAATGTTGGCGATGTAAAAGTAAAAGTATTACATACTCCTGGTCATACGATGGAAAGCACTACGTATTTAATTATCGACGAAAGCGGAAAGGAACATGGCATTATTACCGGCGATACTTTATTTATAGGTGATGTAGGCAGACCTGATCTTGCACAGCATGTTATTGCAGAACTTACCGAAACTAAATTGGCCGGATACCTGTATGATTCACTCAAAAATAAGATCATGCCGTTAAGTGATGATTTAATCGTGTATCCCAATCATGGCGCCGGTAGTGCTTGTGGAAAAATGATGAGCAAAGAAACCACCGATACACTCGGACACCAGAAAAAAGTAAACTACGCATTGAATCCTTCTCTCACGAAAGAGGAATTCATTAAAGTGTTACTTACCGGCTTAACGCCGCCGCCGGGATATTTTCCTCAAAATGTTTTGATGAATATTAAGGGCTATGAAAGCCTGGATACCATTATGGAAAGAGGCAGGAAACCGATGACTATAGCTGAATTTGAAGTTACCGCTAATGAAACAGACGCCCTGGTTTTAGATACCAGGGATCCTGCATTGTTTGCAAAAGGGTTTATTCCCAACAGTATTAATATTGGTATTGATGGAAATTTTGCACAATGGGTTGGCGAAATGATTCCTGATATAAAACAAGAAATACTTTTGGTAACGGAGGCTGGCAGGGAAGAAGAATCTATCATTCGTTTATCAAGAGTGGGTTACGATTTTGCACTTGGCTGTTTAAAAGATGGATTCAATGCATGGAAAAATGCAGGCAAAGAATATGAAACAATTACAAGGATGAGTAGTGAAGAATTTGAAAAGACATATGCAACTGAAAGGCCATTCATCATTGATATAAGAAGAAAAAGTGAATTTGATTCAGAACATGTAATAGGTGCCGTTAACATCCCTCTTAACCAGATTAACAAGAATTTGGCTGCATTTCCAAAAGATAAGCCGTTTGTGTTGTATTGCAACAGTGGTTACAGAACAATGATTGCCGCATCAATTCTTAAACAAAGAGGCTGGTACGATTTCAAAGATGTATCTGGTGGTTTTAAAGAAATTGCGAAAACCAATGTTCCCCGAACAGATTATGTTTGTCCTACCACATTATTATAGACTAAGATTTTTCAGACGTAAAAACCCCCTGGTGTATAGTCGGGGTTTTTTCTGGCGTAAATTTGGGTTGGCAATTTTATTTCAGTGCAATAAATGTTACCCAACTAACGGGTAACTATAATCATATTTGCATAATAATTTAAATCAGGATATCATGAACATAGAACAAATTTATACCGGGTGTTTGGCACAAGGCGCTTACTACATCACCAGCAATGGCGAAGCTGCCATTGTTGATCCCCTTCGTGAAACAGATCCGTATATAAAAAGATTACAAAAAGACGGGGTTACATTAAAGTATGTTTTTGAGACACACTTTCATGCCGACTTTGTAAGTGGCCATGTTGATTTAAGTAAGAAAACGGGAGCTCCTATTGTATATGGTCCCAATGCGGCTTGTGAATTTAAATGTATTTCAGCAAAAGATGGCGAGGAATTTAAAGTGGGTGATGTAACTATTATAGTATTGCATACACCGGGGCATACCATGGAAAGTACCACGTATCTTTTAAAAGATGAAAGTGGAAAAGACTATGCCATATTTAGTGGCGACACTTTGTTTTTAGGCGATGTCGGCCGCCCTGACCTTGCGCAAAAAGCAGCACACATGACGCAGGAAGAATTAGCAGGTTTATTGTATGATAGTTTGATGAACAAAATAATGCCTTTGGCAGATGATGTAATTGTATATCCTGCACATGGCGCAGGCAGTGCATGTGGTAAAAATATGATGAAGGAAACTGTTGATACGCTCGGTAACCAAAAGAGAGTAAATTATGCGCTAAATCAACCAAACAAAGAAGCATTTATTAAAGCCGTTACAGAAGGATTGCTGCCGCCCCCGGCTTATTTTGGTTTGAATGTGGCGATGAATAAGAAGGGCTATGAAAGTTTTGAGTCGGTATTAATTCATGGCATGAAGACATTATTGCCTGACGAATTTGAAGCCACGGCGGAAAATACCGAAGCATTGATACTTGATACAAGAAATGCCGAAGATTTTTATAAAGGGTTTATTCCAAATTCTGTAAATATTAGTTTAGACGGCGATTTTGCGCCCTGGGTTGGTGCATTAATTGTTGATGTACAACAGCCATTGCTATTGGTTACGGCGGAAGGTAAAGAAGAGGAAGCTGTAACCCGGTTAAGCCGTGTTGGTTTTGATAATATCCTTGGCCATTTACAAGGCGGCTTTGCAACATGGCTGGCTGCAGGCAAGGAGGCTGATGTAGTTGACAGAATTACTGCTGAACAATTTGCCAATGAGGTGGACATATCAAAAGACAAGGTGGTTGATGTAAGAAAGGAAACTGAATATGCTGCTGAACACGTGGAAGCGGCTTATAATAAACCTTTAGGTTATATTAATGAATGGATTAAAGATATCGATCCCCGGGAACATTTTTACATTCATTGTGCCAGCGGTTATCGGAGTATGGTAGCGGCATCTATTTTGCAGGCACGTGGCTACCGGAATTTTACTGAAATAGGAGGAGGCTATAAAGCAATAAGCGACACCACCCTTCCGAAAACAAATTATGTTTGCCAGACTAAGGTAATGAAGGCCTGAGTTGAATTTTGGTACAGTACAAAAACATTAGATACATTAAAATGTTCAGCGTTTACTTTCGTTGAGACCCTCCAGATATTCCCAATATAATTATGTCCTTCATAAAATTCAATAAACGATTAATAAAGAGCGTTTTAAATTACGTGTTCATTGCCTTTCTTATTTTTCTTATTATAAGCCCCAACGGAAAGGCCTGGCTTTTACGACAATTTCTTTCGGTTGGTTTATTCAAAGCAGAAATTAAAAAAGATGCGGTAAAAGATTTGCCCGAAAATTCTTCTTTCTTTTTTACAGATTCAATCGGTAATACCGCTAATACATCGGGGTTAGAAGGAAAGGTTGTCTTTATAAATTTTTGGGCATCTTGGTGCCCGCCGTGCAGGGCAGAAATGCCTTCCATAAATGAACTTTATAAAAAACTACAAAGCGATACAAACTTTGTTTTTCTTTTTATTAATGAGGATGAAGACAAATCTAAAGCTTATGAATATTTAGAAGCCAATCATTTTTCATTCCCGGTGTTTTATACTTCCGGGCATGTGCCCGGAGAGATGTTCACAGGAACTTTACCCACTACGATTGTGATTAATAAAGAAGGAAAAATAGTTTTTAGGCACGAAGGCCTCTCGGGTTATAACACAGAGTCATTCATCAGGCAGTTAAAGGAACTTTAGTCGAGGTTTTTTGTCCGTGGAAACTATGTAAGTAAATTTTTATACAGTTTGGAGTTTAAACAATATGGGCATTTTTTTAAAATAATCAATTGTAATTTTATCGTCTTGAAAATTAACAAAAAGAAATTAATAAACAACTTTTGGAATGAAAGGTATAGTGTAAAAGAGTATATATATGGAGAAGAGCCCAATGTTTTCTTTGCGGAACAGCTCAGTAAATTGAAACCGGGTTCTATCATATTGCCCTGCGAAGGCGAAGGGCGAAACGCTGTGTTTGCGGCCTCTAGCGTTTGGATTGTAAACGCTTTTGATTCGAGCGAAGCTGGAAAAATAAAGGCACTTCAATTAGCGCATAAAAAAGGCGTGAGTATTGAGTATGTTGTTGAAGATGCGCTTGCAATATCCTATCCCGAAAATAGTGCAGATGCTGTTGCTTTTATCTACGCTCATCTTCCGTCTGCTACCCGGAAAGCACTTATTCAAAAAGCGATAACCTGGTTAAAGCCCGGTGGCAAAATAATACTGGAAGCTTTCAATCCTAACCAGTTGCAAAACGATACCGGCGGCCCTAAAGATGTATCGATGCTTTACACCGAAGATATCATCAGGGAAGAATTTGGGGGAATGAAAATTGAATTCGTTCAAACACTTCGAACAGAATTATTTGAAGGTAGCAACCATGAAGGACTGGCTGATATAGTAAGATTTGTTGGAATAAAAGAACAGATCAGTTGAGGGATGCATCCTCATCCTATCCTATCATTTATCAATTTATTTGGAACGATTACTGAACGAAAGAAATTATCTTTAGCTACGCAATCCAGATTATTATAAATGGTTATTATAAATGGAAGAAATTAAAAAGCGGGGCAATGCCAGTGATCATTTGGCTAATGAACGGACATTTCTTGCATGGATACGAACAAGTGTTGGTATAATGGCCTTTGGTTTTGTAGTGGTTAAATTTTCCCTTTTTGTAAAACAGATTTCGCTGATACTTGGCAAAGAAAATATTGTTCCCTCAAAAGGATATTCGGGTATTTTAGGGATTGTTTTAGTAGCCGTGGGAACGATTACAGCGGTGCTTTCATATATGCGTTATAAAAGCTCAGCAAAGCAATTAGATGAAGGAGGGTATAAACATTCTTCTTTACTCATTACAATTCTTACGGCGTTTATTTTTTTAGTGAGTATATTCCTGATTGTTTATCTTATCAATAGTATATAGATTCTGTAAAAACAGCGAACGAACAATAGATTAATTAATTTGTTTTTTCTACTATGGGTACATTCCAAATTATCGCAAGGTTGCCAACC
>JBDTOV010000021.1:0-46145 GCA_039933035.1 Ginsengibacter sp.
CAAAGATATTAAATCTACAAAAGCTGTATCTGGATCTATTGCGGTGCTGGAAGCTTTGGTGGCGGAGAATGTACACACCTTATTTGGTTATCCGGGTGGTGCGATAATGCCGATTTATGATGCGTTGTATGATTATGCAGATAAATTAAAACACATTTTAGTAAGACACGAACAAGGCTCCATACATGCTGCACAGGGTTATGCAAGAACGAGTGGTGAGGTGGGTGTTGTGTTTGCAACAAGCGGACCTGGTGCAACAAATTTGGTAACAGGTTTGGCAGATGCTATGATTGATTCTACGCCGGTAGTTTGTATAACGGGACAAGTGTTTGCTCACTTGCTTGGAACAGATGCTTTCCAGGAAACTGATGTTATTAACATTACAACGCCTGTTACCAAATGGAATTATCAAATAACTGATGCAACAGAAATCCCCTCTGTTTTAGCCAAAGCATTTTACATAGCAAAGAGTGGAAGGCCGGGCCCCGTATTGATAGACATTACTAAAAATGCCCAACTGCAAATGTTTGATTACCCTGGTTATACAAAATGCAATCATGTCCGAAGTTACCGTCCCAGGCCAATTGTGCGCAAGGAATATATTGAAGAAGCAGCAAAACTGATCAATGAAGCGAAAAAACCCTTTGTAATTTTTGGACAAGGAGTCATACTTGGTAAAGCGGAAAAAGAGTTTAAGAATTTTATTGAAAAAGGCGGCTTCCCTGCTGCCTGGACGATTCTGGGCCTGAGTGCATTACCAACGGATCATCCTTTAAATGTTGGCATGCTGGGCATGCATGGAAATTATGGCCCGAATGTTTTAACCAACGAATGTGATATTTTAATAGCAGTTGGTATGCGATTCGATGACCGTGTTACCGGCAGACTTGATAAATATGCCAAGCAGGCAAAAGTTATTCATCTTGACATTGATCCATCTGAAATTGATAAAAATGTAAAAACAACTGTTCCCGTGTGGGGCGATTGTAAAGAAACATTGCCTTTACTCACCAAATTGATTGATACAAAAGATCATAAAAAATGGGTTGACAAATTTAATGAATACGCAGAAAAAGAAATGGAGATATGCATTAAAAAAGAACTGAACCCAACTTCTGAACAACTCACCATGGGTGAGGTAATCAATCTCATTAATGAATTGACAGGCGGTAACGCGGTTATGGTTACAGACGTTGGACAACACCAAATGGTTACTTGTCGCTATGCCAAATTTAACCAGACAAAAAGCAATATTACTTCCGGTGGTTTAGGAACTATGGGCTTTGCATTACCGGCTGCCATAGGCGCCAAGTATGGGGCACGCGACCGAACCGTGATTGCCATAATCGGAGATGGTGGTTTTCAAATGACGTTGCAGGAGTTAGGTACACTAATGCAGGATGACATCAACGTTAAAATTATAATTCTTAATAATGAATTTCTTGGAATGGTGCGCCAATGGCAGGAGTTATTTCATGAAAAGCGCTATTCTTTTACCGACATTAAAAGCCCGGATTTTGTTGCACTGGCAAAAGCTTACCGTATTGACGGCCAAAGGGTTTCTGAAAGAAGTAAGTTAAAAGATGCCTTAAAAGAAATGCTTAATAATAATAATTCTTATTTATTGGAAGTAATGGTAGGAAAGGAAAATAATGTATTTCCTATGGTACCGCAGGGATGCAGTGTTGCCGAAATAAGGCTGCAATAATTTTAATAGCTGCTAACAGGATATAATAAGACTAAAAAGGATTGATATAAAAATGAAAACACCGGTTGGATTTACAGGATGGAATGCAAACCTGTATGATGATAAGCATTCATTTGTATTCAGGTACGGGGAAGACCTGGTTGAATTATTAAAGCCACAGGCAGGCGAGCGTATTCTGGATTTAGGCTGTGGTACGGGTTACTTAACGAGTATCATCGCGAATTCGGGCGCTTCAGTTGTAGGAATTGATAATTCCATAGAGATGGTTACGAAAGCGAAAACAGAATATCCTGAATTGGAATTCCAGGTGCAGCCCGCGGACAATTTTCATTTTGAAGAAAAATTTAATGCGATCTTTTCAAATGCCGTATTGCATTGGGTGCATGATAAAGAAAAGGTAATTGACTGCATGTACAGCAACATGAAAAAGTCAGCAAGACTGGTTTTAGAGATGGGAGGAAGACAGAATGTAGAAAGAATTATTAATACGCTGCAAAGGTGTTTAAGAAAATATGGCTTTGGAAAAAATTCTTCCGTTCTTTTGTGGTATTTCCCCTCAATAAGTGAGTATTCAACCTTGTTGGAAAGCAGGGGTTTTATTGTTACCTATGCGGCATTATACAGCAGGGAGACAAAACTCGATGATCCTCAAAATGGGATTAAAGATTGGATAAAAATGTTTGGGAGTGAATACTTACAGGGCATCGATGAAGAAATTGTCGATGAAATTTTAAACGAAGTACAGGAGATTTTAAAACCAACTCATTTCAAAGATGGGTACTGGTATGCAGACTACAAAAGGTTAAGAATAGTAGCGATAAAATAAAAACTAATAACATAAAAGTATCGAAAGATGAAACAGGAATTCACATTAACGGTTTACACTGAGAACCAGATTGGTTTGCTAAACCGTATTGCCATTATTTTTTCCAGGAGAAAAATTAATATTCAAACACTTAATACCTCGCCTTCTGAAGTGCCGGGCATCCATCGCTTCAATATTGTAATTGACGAAACAGAAGAAGTCGTTAAAAAATTAGCACGCCAGATTGAAAAACAGGTGGATGTTTTAAAAGCTTATTATCATACCAACGATGAAATTATCTGGCAGGAAATGGCCTTATATAAAATGCCGACAGATGCGATTGCTGAGAAAGTGAAAGTGGAAAGATTGTTACATGAGTTTGGAGCCAGGGCTATTGCTATAAGAAAAGATTATACCGTTTTTGAGGCAACCGGTCATCGAGAAGAAACAGATAAACTGATTGCATTCCTGGAGCCTTATGGACTAATTGAGTTTGTAAGAAGCGCGAGAGTAGCCATAATTAAAGATAGTCGTGGGTTTCATGATAAAGTAAAAGAATTTGAACAACTGCAACCGGGCGAAGAAGTAATTGAAAATGAATTTTTAGATAAACAGGAAGAGGTGTTCAGTATGTAGATCAAGTTAAATTTAAAATGCAGGAGGTAATTCCAATGTTAAGCTACGAAAATGGCATTGCTTCATTAGAGTGGTTAAATAAGGAATTTGGATTTGAAGAAAATACGGAGATGCGTTTTGTTGAAGATGGTCCACTGACGCATTCGGAATCAAAAGGAGACAAAGATATAATTATGATTGCTACGCCCACAACAGGTTTTGAAAGCATCAATAAACAGCGTAAGCGTGACCCTCTCATGGATCAATGGCTTACGGTTCCATGGATTGTAAACGGCTTGCTGGTGTATGTTGAAAACCTCGACGAACATTTTCAAAGTGCAAAAGAAAATGTCGCTGAAATACTATCGGAAATTGAAGAAGGGTTTCCCGGTAAAAGGCACCGGTGTGCCGGTATTGAAAGCCATCGCTGGACCTAAGGCAAAAGAAATTCATGTATGATAGTTGAAAAGATAATACTGGTTAAAAAGAATATTACAAAACATCAATTAAAAGGAAATATAAGCATAATGGGTCCGGCATAGAAGAATTATTTTATAATTCATGATGTGTGGACGTAATGGATCCCTTTGAAAACAGGGGATCGTTTAATAAAAACAAAGTATCAAATATAA
The DNA here is from genome assembly GCA_039933035.1 of Ginsengibacter sp. GTDB lineage: Bacteria > Bacteroidota > Bacteroidia > Chitinophagales > Chitinophagaceae > Ginsengibacter. Next base: position 3,761 of record JBDTOV010000021.1, read on the forward strand.
AACAAATGAGTAAACGAATTTTTTTATTGTGCAGGATTATATTGGCGCTTATATTTTGTAATTCATTTTACAGTAACGCTCAGAATATTGTTATTCAAACAAAGGATATTGCTTTGGTTTATTCAATAACCGGTACAAAAAAACTGGAGCAATTATATTTAGGAAAAAAATTGGCCGACGCTTCCGCTTATGCGGGCATTAAAGGGAAAACAACGGACGCTTTTCCGTCAGGAGGAAGTATTTATGCAAGCGAACCCGCCATCCAGGTTATTCATTCCGATGGCAATCCTTCTCTTCAGTTAAATTATATTGACAATAAAGTTGTAAACCAGGATACAGATACTGCCTCAACAAATATTATATTGAGAGACCCTGTTTATCCCTTCCAGGTGACACTTCATTTTAAAACTTATTACAATGACAATGTAATTGAAACGTGGACATCCATTGAGCATACAGAAAAGCAACCGGTTATCCTGGAGCGGTATGCATCGTCCGCTATTCGTTTAAACTCGGACAAATATTATTTAACGCATTTTTATGGAGACTGGGCCAGTGAGATGATAAAGGAAGAGACGTTGCTTCCCGAAGGTTTATATAGTATTCAGTCAAGACTGGGTACACGGGCTACCAATTTTGATATTCCGTCGTTCATGCTTTCATTGGGCAATGTGGCCGAAGAAAACAGCGGGGATGTTTTTGCAGGTACGCTGGCCTGGAGTGGTAATTTCAACCTGCAATTTGATAATATAAAACGTGAAGAACGTGACGGAAGTCCGCTGGAAATTATTCCGGGTATTAATGCGTATGCATCCAATTACAGCCTGGCGCCTAACCAGGTTTTTACAACACCCCGTTTTGCCTTTACCTATTCTTTCTCCGGGAAAGGAACTGCGAGCCGAAACCTGCATGCATGGGCTTTGAATTATGGCGTGTGGAATGGTAAACAAAAAAGACAAACCTTACTCAACAATTGGGAATCCACTTATTTCGATTTTACGCAGGATACCCTGGTAAATCTTTTTAGCGGTGCCAAAAAATTAGGTGTTGATCTGTTCTTATTAGACGATGGATGGTTTGGCAATAAATATCCAAGAAATAATGATAGGGCGGGTTTGGGAGATTGGAGTGAAAATGTGAAAAAGCTGCCTGATGGTATTGGGTATCTTGTAAAGCAGGCTGAAGCTAAAGGAATTAAATTTGGAATTTGGGTAGAGCCGGAAATGGTAAATCCTAAAAGTGAATTGTATGAAAAGCATCCTGAATGGGTTCTTAAGCTTCCTAACAGGCCGGAAGATTTGCAACGAAATCAATTAATTCTTGATTTGTGCAATCCACAAGTGCAGGATTATGTGTATGGTATTTTGCATAAACTGATGACAGATAATCCCGGTATAGCTTATATCAAATGGGATTGTAACCGGTTCATGAGCAATGCTTATTCATCTTATCTTGGTAAAAATCAGTCTGCTCTATACGTGAATTATACATTGGGGTTATATAAAGTGTTAGACCAGTTTCGAAAAGAATTCCCCTCTCTCGAAATGATGTTATGTTCCGGTGGAGGCGGTCGTGCGGAATATGGAGCGCTCAAATATTTCCAGGAATTTTGGCCGAGTGATAATACGGACGGTCTTGAGCGTATTTTTATTCAATGGGGATATTCCTATTTCTTTCCGGCAGCAACGCAGTGTAATCACGTGACGCTTGCTGGCGATGAATCTTTAAAATTTAAGATAGATGTTGCCATGACGGGTAAACTCGGTTTTGATATTCCTGTAAATCATATGTCAGAAAATGATATAAATTTTTGCCATAAGGCCATTGAAAATTATAACCGGCTTCAGAATACGATAAATTATGGATCTTTATACAGGTTAATTGCGCCGTATAATAACAACAGTGCTGCGTTGATGTATGTAAGCGATGACAAAAAGAAAGCGGTTCTTTTCGCCTATAATTTATTTATAAAAAGGGGTGATGCGTTTTCCCAACTGAAACCAGAAGGACTTGATGCAGCCAAAAAATACGTAGTAAAGGAAATTAATTTGGAGGATGAGAATAAATTGTCATTTAGGGAAAGCGGCAAAACTTTCAGTGGAGATTTTTTAATGAAAACCGGTATAGAATGGTTTGTAAGAGGATCGCTAAAGAGCTCTGTTTTGGAGATAACGGAAGTTGAATAACTATTCAAACGCAATAAGGAATAATGTATGATCTGGTGGTAAATTATTCCGTAAAAAGTTAAGAACACTGTAACAGGAAAAAAAATATCCTGTTACCAATATATAAACAGAACATATAAATTAAAAACAAAAAACATGGCAACATTAAATTTTGCAGGCACTAAAGAAAATGTAGTTACTCGTGAAGAGTTTCCTTTATCAAAAGCACAGGAAGTACTCAAAGACGAAGTGGTGGCTGTAATTGGGTACGGCGTACAAGGGCCGGGGCAGGCACTCAATCAAAAAGAAAATGGCATCAATGTAATTGTGGGCCAGCGTAAAAATTCTAAAAGCTGGGACAAAGCTGTGCGTGATGGTTTTGTTGAAGGCAAGACTTTATTTGATATTGAAACCGCCCTGGAAAAAGGAACCATCATATGTTATTTGCTAAGTGACGCTGCCCAGATTGCCATGTGGCCGACAGTAAAAAAACATTTGACTCCGGGCAAAGCATTATATTTTTCCCATGGCTTTGGTATTACCTATCTTGACCAAACAGGTATTGTGCCTCCGAAAGATGTGGATGTGTTTTTAGTGGCTCCTAAAGGTTCGGGAACTTCTTTGAGAAGAATGTTTTTACAGGGACGAGGGCTAAACAGCAGCTATGCCATATTCCAGGATGCAACAGGCAAAGCATTTGACAGGGTAGTAGCTTTGGGTATTGCTATCGGTTCCGGATATTTATTTGAAACAACATTCAAGAAAGAAGTCTACAGCGATCTTACCGGTGAACGCGGAACTTTGATGGGCGCCATCCAGGGAATCTTTGCAGCACAGTTTGAAGTGTTGAGAAAAAACGGTCATTCGCCGTCAGAAGCATTTAACGAAACCGTTGAAGAACTTACTCAATCTTTAATGCCTTTGGTTGCAGAAAATGGTATGGACTGGATGTATGCTAATTGTTCAACAACTGCGCAACGGGGCGCATTGGATTGGTGGAAAAGATTCCGTGATGCCACAATCCCGGTATTTAGTGAATTATACGAGAGTGTTGCAACCGGTAAAGAAGCTGCAAAATCAATAGAAAGCAATAGTAAACCTGATTACAGGGAAAAGCTGGAAGTAGAATTAAAAGAATTGGCTGATAGTGAAATGTGGCAGGCAGGTAAAACTGTAAGAGGTTTAAGGCCGGAAAATCAAACGGCGGCAGTAAGCGGAAAGGCATCTAAAGTAGCTGCCTCCAATTAAATAAAAATGTTTGAAACAACTTCAGATTTGGAAAAATCCTCCGGGCCTCATTATAAAAAATGGGGCCTGGATTTTTTGGCAGCAGCAGAACGCCTGAAAAAAGTGGTGAACCGTACGCCATTAATGTACAATCAAAATCTTTCTAATAAATATAATTGTAATATTTTTTTAAAGAGAGAGGATCTGCAGGTTGTTCGTTCTTACAAGCTTCGTGGTGCGTATAATATGATGAGCCGACTTTCGCAGGAAGAATTGCAACATGGTGTTGTTTGTGCAAGTGCCGGCAATCATGCGCAGGGCTTTGCCTATTCATGTAAACAGCTTTCATGCAGGGGTGTAATATTTATGCCTGTTATAACGCCTAAACAAAAAATAAGCCAGACAAAAATGTTTGGTGAAAATTTTATTGAAATAGTCCTGACCGGTGATACTTTCGAAGATTGTGCTATTGCTGCAAAAAAATATACGGAAGAAAAAGGAATGGTTTTTATTCCCCCGTTTGAAGATTATAAAATTATAGAAGGACAAGGCACAGTTGGCATTGAAATTCTGGAAGAACTTTCTAAGGTTGATTATTTATTTGTGCCTGTTGGCGGTGGCGGGTTAAGTGCGGGTGTGGGCGCTTATTTTAAATCGATGTCTCCACAAACAAAAATTATTGGCGTTGAACCCGAAGGGGCTCCTTCTATGCATGAAGCACTGAAGGCCAGGCATCCGGTGACTTTAGGCAGTATTGATACATTCGTAGATGGAGCTGCAGTAAAAAAAGTTGGCGATATAACTTTTTCTATTTGTAAGGAAGTCCTGGACGATATGCATTTAATTCCCGAAGGAAAAGTGTGTACTACTATATTGAAATTATATAATGAAGATGCCATAGTTGCTGAGCCTGCCGGGGCATTATCCATCGCTGCATTAGATGATTATCCCGATCAAATAAAAGGGAAAAATGTAGTTTGTATACTAAGCGGCGGTAATAATGATATTGACAGAATGCAGGAAATTAAAGAGCGTTCCTTACAGTTTGAAGGACTGAAGCATTATTTTCTCATCCGTTTTGCGCAACGGCCGGGAGCATTAAAAGAATTTGTGAACCGGGTACTCGGGCCTACGGATGATATTGCAAGGTTTGAATACATTCGTAAACATGATAAAGAATCCGGACCTGCTTTAGTAGGTATTGAACTGCAATCAAAAAAAGATTATGAAATATTGATGCAAAATCTCAAACTCCATCATGTAAACTTTACAGAGCTTAAAAATGATGACAATGCTTTTGCCTATTTGGTTTAAAAACAGGAACGCTTTAAGTAATGTGAAATGATTATTGCTATCCGGGCGGGTAAGGTTTTCAGCATTTTTCCAGGGCCTGCAAAATATCATTAAGTGTGTCATCGGCATATTCCAGCCCCACCGAAATGCGTATAAGCCCTGGCGTTATGTTCACTTTCAATCTTTCCTCTTCGGTAAGTTTTCCGTGCGTGGTACTCGCCGGGTGCGAAGCTATGCTTCTTGAATCACCTAAGTTGGCGGTAAGCGACAACATCTGCAGACTATTTAAAAATTTCCGCCCACTTTCCAGGCCTCCTTTCAATTCAAAACAAAAAATTCCTCCCCCGTTTTTCATTTGCTTTATAGCAATTTCATGTTGCGGATGGCTTTGTAAAAAAGGATATTTTAACCAAGATATCTTAGGATTATCTTCTAAAGCCGTTGCAATTTGCAATGCGTTTTTCGCGTGACGTTCCATACGTACATCCAGTGTTTCCAGGCTCTTACTCAATACCCAGGCATTGAACGGAGATAAGGCCGGCCCCGTATTTCTGCAAAATAAATAGATAGATTGTACAAGTTCTTTATCACCAACAATAATCCCGCCTAAAACCCGACCCTGCCCGTCAATCCACTTGGTGGCTGAATGTACCACGAGATGGGCGCCAAAATCAATTGGGCGCTGATTTACCGGTGTGGCAAAACAGTTATCTACATTTAATATAAGATGGTGCTTTTTTGCCAAGCCGGCCACAAATGCGAGATCAATAATTTCTAGCCCGGGATTGGTAGGTGTTTCCAGGAAAATCATTTTGGTATTCGGGCGAATAGCCGCTTCCCATTCACCTGGTTTATCAGCGCTTACGTAAGTACATTCAATTCCGTAATTGGGTAAATATTTCTTAATGATATTATGCGTACTTCCAAAAACAGCATCGCATGAAATAATATGATCCCCATTTTTTAATAAGGCCATAAAAGTTGCAAATACAGCACTCATGCCGGTAGCAGTTGCCACTCCGGCTTGCGCACCTTCGAGAGCAACCATTTTATCCACCAGTTCATTTACAGTTGGATTACTGAAACGGCTATAAATATTGTCATCCGTTTCATCCGCAAAAGCTGCCCTCATATCGTCCGCGGTGTCAAAACAAAAACTGCTTGTTAAAAATAAAGGTGTGGAGTGCTCCATTTCGTCAGTTCGCTTAGTTTGTATGCGGATGGCTTTTGTTATTGGGTTACGTTCCATTTATATGGTTTCTTTACATTTATCTCAAAAATAATTTTTGCAAATGTACTTCATGCGTGCCTTTACAGCAAAGCAACTTTTGAGAAAATTGGGGAATACACTGTTTAGCATTAATAGCGGAATGATAATTGGTAAGTATTGCGGAAAATAAAGTAAATAACAGTTTGATATAATATATAAAATCATACCCTGAATTGATCCAAAATATCGCGAATTGACCTTTAAGTACAGTATCAGTGGTGATTTATATAAAGAACTGTTCGTGATAAGAGATATAGTTTAATTTTGAATACAAGAAATAGCAGGGGCTGAAAAACGTACGTAACTCTATGAACAAAATCGTTATAATAATTTATTTTTTATCTTTTACCTTAATTGTCAATGCCCAGTCCGCGGATTTTACCTACCAGGCCAGCGATAGTTTATTTTGCAACCCATCCTCAATACAGTTTACGCAATTGGCTACCGGCAGCCCCATCGGTTTTGTGTGGACTTTTGGTAACGGCACGGGAAGTAATAGCAAAAATCCTTTGGTAAATTATAATAAAGCTGGTTCTTACCTGGTTAAATTAATAGTGATCTACGGGCGGTCCACGGCCGTGGTTACCAAAACAATAGTCATTAATCCGGCAATAATAGTATCTATCGGCTACGACAGGAACTATATTTGTACACCTGGAGACATAAATTTTACAGCAACCAGTAGCGGAAACATTGCCGGTTATGATTGGGATTTTGGAGATGGATCGGGCATTCAAACTACCAACGGCAATACGATTGCTCATAACTACACTGCTCCCGGCGTCTACAATATTTCTCTAAAAGCCACTGATGTTTCGGGGTGTTATGGCACAAATCAAACTACCGTTACGTTTCAAACACCACCTTTGACCGGAGTCCTATCGCCCGTTTCAGGATGTGTTCCGGCGAATGTAAGTTTTACCGCAAATGCCACAATTCCGGCGAATAGTGCCCTAACAAATTATGCCTGGGATTTTGGTGATGGAAGCCCTATTACATCAACAGCTGCTAAGAATACAAATCATCTTTACGCCAGTCCGGGCTATTATTCGCCGAAGGTAACTATTACTACCAGTGAGGGTTGCATTAACAAATACAGCTTTGGTATAATTGGTTACGGAACGCCACCTTTTAACCTTGTAGCCCATTCTGATAAAACAATTATATGTGGTTCTGACACAGCAAAGTTCGTTTCGAAAGCTACCGATGCAAACAGGTATGTTTGGAATTTTGGTGATGGCACCGCTGCAACCGTTGCGGATACAATCGCTAAACACAAATACACCACTTTAGGTACCAAGAATATTAAGGTCACGCCCTTTTACAACGGTTGCCCTGGCATCCAGGCAACGCTTAACATTGACGTGGTGGGAGTTATCGCAACGTATAAATATTCAAATACCTGTATTGATAAAAAAACATTTTCATTCAGCAATACCAGCCAGGGAAATTTATCATCTGTTTCATGGGATTTTGGTGATGGTTCGCCTTTGGTAAATACACTTAATGCGACGCACACTTTTCCTTCTTCAGGTTCCTTTGTAACAAAGGTAACAGTTACAGACAGTGTTACCGGTTGCAGCGATACCTATGCACAAACAATCTATACATCAGACCCCTATCTTGTAAATCCTGATACGTCAATTTGTAAAAACGACAGTACTACTTTTTCTGTCGCAAATAATAATAATAATAACCCTGCGAATACATACACGTGGTATGTAGCGGGAAAGCAGGCGGGACCTTTGACAGATTCCTCGTACACCGTTAGCGCAACCATCTTTGGTAATTTTAATAATTACGTTGTTATAAATAACGGGACCCAGTATTGCCGGGATACTATCCGTTTAAACAATACACTTTTAGTACGAGGTCCTGATCTTAATTTTACTGCGCCTCCTGCTATTTGTTTAAATAGTTTGTACAGTGTTTCGAATACTTCAAAACCCTTTCTCCCGGCAGATTCTGTAAGTCTCTGGTATTGGAATTTTGGAGTAAATAATGTAAACGATACTATTTATCAACCACAGCCTTACATCTACAATAACCCGGGTACTTATAAAGTTAAATTAACAGGCGTTGATATCAATGGTTGCAAAGACAGCCTGGTAAAAAATATTGCTATTAATCCTTTGCCGTTCCTGTATGTAATACCTGCCACTGATACACTTTGCTTTGGAAAGGCTGATTCCTTAATAGCCTTTCATAGTGACTCTATTATGTGGTCACCATCTAACTCTTTAACGTGTGCCGCCTGCGACACAGTGCTCGCCAATCCATCTGCTACAACACAGTATACCATTACCGCAACGAGCAAATTTGGCTGCACCATGTCAGATAGTATTTTTGTAAAAGTTTTCCCGCCTTTTGTTGCCGTTCCATTAACCAACGATCCCTATATATGCATGAACGATACAGTTCAGTTGAATGTTAATCCGCCCGGGAAAATAATTTTGTGGTCTCCGGCGGCGGGGCTGTCAAATGCTAATAATTATGGACCCATAGCTTCACCGGCGCAAACAACCATGTATACAGCAACACTTATGGATTCGGTTGGGTGTTTTACCAGCACTGCAGATATTACTGTGCATGTCAAAAGTCTGCCTACAGTTGATGCAGGCCCGGATAAGACGTACCCTTACAATACTTCTTTTTCTATAAACCCAATGTATAGCGCCAACATAGCTTCCTATAACTGGACTCCTCCTAACATATTAAGTTGCAATACGTGCCCTGACCCGAATGGAATAGCGAATAATTCAAATACTTTTTTTATAGAAGTAACTTCTGATAGCGGGTGCGTAGCAAAAGATGCTATAACAATTTATATAGAATGTAAGGATGCGAATATCCTGATGCCTACTGCATTTACTCCAAATAGTGATGGTTTGAACGATTACTTTTATCCTTTGACACGTGGTATAAAATCCATTACCAAGTTTTCAATTTATAACCGTTTTGGAAAGCTGGTTTATGAAGCAAAAAATTTTCCGCCAAATGATCAAACACTTGGATGGAATGGTAAAGTAAACAGCGCCGATCAGTCGACTTCTGTATTTGTCTATTATATAGAAGCCATTTGTGATTTAGGTCAAAAGCTTTTTAAAAAGGGAAGCGTTGTTTTAATCAGGTAAAATTTTTTATTGGTGGATGATAAAAATAGGATCATTGACTAAAGGGGAAAAGAGATCTTAATTCGTTGGCTTTTAAAAATATCTACTTTTGAATAATATATCACCATAGGAAACTGGCACTACAATGGATTTATATTCGAAAAAAAGCAGTAGCATTCCGCAAAAAATTACGATCATTTTTTTTGAAATCATTTCCATTGGAATAAGCTATTGGATGTTGTTTTTAAGTGGCTATCATTTCCTGTTCTCCCACAGTAACCTGCTGTCAGTATTGGGGATGTTTCCGTAATAATACTTTTTCTTGTCGGCTCAGGCATGAACACTTTTTCGGAATTACTGAGAAGTGCCTGGAAGAAAAATCCTTCAAACAAGGGGAAATTATATACCGGTGGATTATTTAAATATCCGATGCATATAAATTATTTTGGAGATTTGCTTTGGGTATCAGGCTATGCATTGGTAACGGGAAATGGTTATTCTATTTTTATTGTCATTTTCTTATTTTGTTTTTTTGCATTTTACAATATTCCCATGTTGGATAAACACCTTGCATCAAAATATGGGGTAGCGTTTGAAGGGTATAAGAGGCGAACAAAAAAACTGGTTCCATTTGTTTATTGAATAAATGATGAATAGTTATTTTTTTTAAAAGTTACATGGTGCTTTTACGAAATTGTTTATTTTAATAAACCATCTATTGTCCATGCTACGTAATATAAGGCTCCAATGGTTGGACCACCTGCATATTCAATGTGCCTGTTATTAAAAACGTTTGTCCCTCCCAGTTTAATGGTCGATTTTGCAGCCGGAAGCCTGTAAGTAATTTGTGCATCTACATTGCTGATTGCATTTACGGTCCCGGTTACTAACGGGCTTTCCCACAGGAAACTATTCTGCCATTTCCACACAACATTACATCCGGCATTTTTGGTAATTGACCTGTTGCCGACAGATAAATTGGTAGTCCAGTTTGGTGTATTGAAGCCTGTTACAAATAAATCGGGTGAAGTATTTCCTTTTATGTTATTATAATTTACATTACCGGAAATCGTATAATTTTTATAGAAATTATAGGTAAGCCCGAGTGATGAACCATAAGTAGTGTATTTCTGTTTGGCATTGGTATATACCCTGAATCTCGACTGCCCCTGGCTTGCCGCATTTCCATTACCTGCCGGCTGTGCGTCCCTGTTGCGATCCACCATGGCTATTACTGCTGCATCAGAGCCAACGGTTTCTCCGATAGGAACAAATACCTGCACTTGTCCGAGAAAGCCATCATACACATTGGTGTATGCATCAAAATCAACAAATAATTTATTATCGAACAATACACTTTTATAACCAACTTCAAATGAATTGATTCCTTCGGGGCGGCCATTTGGTAAATCGGCAACTTTCAACAAGTTCCTGTTGGCTAACGCGGCCGCATCTGTATTGCCCGCTGATTGTACTGCTGCGTTAAATGTCGCGACAGATGTTTGCGTATAGCTGTTTTCGCGGTAGCCTAAACCCACATCAATTATCGGTAAAATTCCCACACGCTTTACCCGCCCGTTATTTACATAAGATAAGGCTTCAAACAATGCAGGAAAACGGTATCCCTGCTGAAAAGTAATTCGAAAGTTATGTTTTTCCCGGTAAGTATACACGGCGGCTAATCGTGGCGTTAATTTGGCTGAAAAATCGGGATTGTAGTCAGCACGTAATGAGCCCCATAATTTTAATTTATCATTAAAGAACTTTTTAGTAACCTGTGCAAAGCCGCCAAATTTTTTATAGTAGGTATTTTTACCAAACGTACCATTCGGCAATTCTGTATTTCTGTCGGCTATTGGCCGCGTGAAGTCAACAAAATTATTACCATCGGGTATCAATTCATATACACGGGCATCTCCGCCAATTAACAGGTCAAAAATCTTTACCTTTTTAGAGATATCCCACTGCCCTTCGATATGATAAAGATTACTTTTTTGAATCAGGGCCGCGCCACCGGTTACAGGAGCATCGGGGATTAAGCTTGATTTAATATCCCAGTTGTTTATTTTAATAATGGAATCTTTTACAGTGTTAAAGCGTTGTGTGCCGGCTCTGCACGGCCTGCATCAGCCTGCTGCCGGGCACACTGCGTTGCAACTACGAGATTTTGAGAAGTTAAATTGCCTCCGTGGGATGATGCATAAGAGATTAATGCATTTTTATATTTTGCTCCCCATGCACTTCCGCTGCCCCCGGTTTACAGGTCCATATTATCTACCAAAGGTTTTACATTATAAGAGTCTCCTGTATTTTCTTCCGATACGTATGCTTTAACGGTAAAGTTGCAGCCCTTCAATTCCAGTTGATGATTTTGCACTGTTACATTATCTAATTTAACCTTATTACCTCTCTGGAAAACACCATCCATTTTACCTACCCGGTATGAATAAGTCAGTTCAGCAGACGGATTAAAACGGTAATGCAAAGCAGCGTCAAATTTTAAATTGTTTACTTTCGGATCTACCAGGTCTTTCTCCCAATAACCGGTGCGGGCTACGGTTAACGTTCTGCCTGGTTGGCCGTCAATAGTAAGTCCTGTTATGGAAACGGTGTTGCTTCCCGCCAGGGCATCATCTCCATATTTATTCCAGCCATCAAAAGCTGTATTATTAAGTCCGTTTAGCACCGGGTATGCGGGATTAGCCGTGTTCCGGGTATTTGGGTTTTGATCCGCGCGGGTATTAGATATCCAATCCGTTCCCTGTAAATAGCTTGCATTGACCTTAAAGGCAAATTTATCGTTAAAAGCTTTGGCGTATCGTATAGCCGTCTCAGTTAGTATGCACGCCGAATGGTCGATTCCATCTACATGGATAATACCCGTACGGTGAAAAATACTCAATCCTTCGGATGCGAAGGGGTTTTTTGTAACCAGGTTGGCCATTCCGTTAATGGCATTCATGCCATACAAAGCGGAGGCAGCGCCCGGGGTAATTTCAATACTTTGTATATCCAATTCTGTGGGCCCGATTGCGTTCCCTAAAGGAACACCCAAAGTGGCTGCCTGCATATCTATGCCATCTACCATTTGCATAAAACGAAAATTGTTGGGAATATTAAAGCCTCTGGTGTTGGGAACTTTGAATGTTATTGATGACGTTGTTAATTGTACGCCTTTTACATTACCCATGGCATCATAAAATGAGGCAGCCGGCGTTTCTTTTAATGCCCTGATATCTAATTTTTCTATTGATACAGGTGATTGTAACAATTTTTCCGGCTTCCGGCTTCCCGTTACCACTATTTCATTAGCAATAAAAGTTTGTGTATTCATTTGTACCGTAACCTTCATCATAAGATTTATTATTTCTATTTCCTGCGGTGAAAATCCGATAGACGAAACCACGACACGAAATGGAAACTTTTGATTAATAACCAGGGAAAAATATCCTGTGGAGTCCGTGATGGCGCCATGTTTTGTGCCTTTTACCGCAACGCTTACTGCAGTCAACGGCTTACCATTTTCATCTACCACTTTTCCGCTAACAATAGCAGATCCGTTTAATTGTGCGAACAAGACAAAGGGGAATACAATCAATAGTGCTAAAATTATTTTTCTCATAAAGAATTTTGTTGGTTTAACAGTCTACTAATTTAGTAGACTAATATGATAAAAAAATGGAGTTGAAATTTCTTGTTAATTATTTAGGGGAGGTTGAGGCGGTGCAACATCGCATAGATGGCTTTGAGATAACCTTTAATGTTGGGTTTGATATAACCTGGAAAAATTTCATAAATAGAAATAATTGCACAAATATAAAAGTTTTTTTATTAGTCTACTAAATTTGTAGGATATTATTTTTTTTAATGATACAATTGTGTAATCACTTTATATAAGGTGAAGGAACTTGTGAGTATAACCAACGCTCCAATGGCGATGAACATTTTTTTAACAGGAACTTTCCCTACCAGTCGTGCTGCAATAGGGGCGGCGAGAAGACCGCCAAAAATAAGCCCGGCGATATCAACCAGCGGAAGGCTTTTTAAGAAAATAAAAAATGTTATGGAACTGCAAAGCACAACAAAAAATTCAGCAAGACATACCGAGCCTATTACATAGCGCGGGCTTTTTCTTTTAGATATCAATGTACTGGTAACAAGGGTACCCCAACCACCGCCCGCGAAGGAATCCATGAAGCCACCAATAGTAGCCAGCCATCCTGCCCGTTTTACTTTACCTTGAACCATCTTCTTTTTAAAAGCTTTTCTTAAAATAAAATAGCCGAGATATAGCGTATAAAACGAAAGTGGTATCCTTATGTAGGACGAATATTTTTGCGCAAAGAAAGCAAGGGTTGCACCACATACAGCGCCTATGATTCCGGGTATTACCAGGCTACGAAATAGTTTTTTATTGATGTTGCCAAACCTGTGATGGCTATAGCCGGATACTCCACTTGAGAAGACCCTGGCTGAATGCACCCTGCTACTTACGATGGCGGGATTCACTCCGTTCGCTAAAAGGAAAGTTGTTGAGATGGTTCCATAACCCATACCCAGGGATCCATCAACCATCTGGGCAATGAACCCGGTACAAAACATTATTAAAAATGGTTTCGTATCTACATAATGCGGAATCGTTTTTATTCCACCTACTAATTCATTGAAGGGAATATAGGATAAAATTCCATGTCCCAATATCATGAAGAAAAAAGCAAGAAGGCACCAGCCAACTATTTTTTGCCACTTTTTAGTGTTCTTTTTTGTGGCTTCTTCCAGGGTAATTTGTTTGGCTGCCAATACATTTGTGACCTCATTTAAATGCTTCACTTTTGCCGCAAAGTCACCATTCAAACCTCTTTTTAAGACTTGCATATTTTGAAGAATATCCTCAATTTCATCAGGCATCATTTCATTGATCTGTTCTTTTAACCGCTTGGCGATAGTCGGCGATTTTCCATTGGTAGAGATCGCTATTTTCAGGTTTCCTTTTTTTACAACAGAGCTTAAATAAAAATCACAAAGTTCCGGCTTGTCAGCAACGTTCACCAATTTCCCCATCGTATGCGCATCCAATCTTATTTGTTCACTGGTTGCAATATCATTTACCGCTGCGATTACAATGTCTGCACGCTCAATATCATGGAGCGTATAATGCCTTTCTTCAATTTGTATATTTGAAAGGTCTTTGGTTAATTTATAAATTTCATTATTAACTTTAATGGCCACAACACGCATAGTCGTGCCGGGAGAATTTTGTATTACGGCTGTTAATTTTTCAGCAGCAACATTGCCACCCCCGATAATAAGTAAGCGGAGCGTTTCAAGTTTTAAAAAAACCGGAAAGAGGTTATTTCCTTCGTCCACCTGAATAATATCATCCTTAATTGCTGGCACGAATATCTGTTTAATTTAATTTGATTTATGAACCGATTCGTATGAGATTTAGAGGGAAAGTTTGTTCACTGTTTTTATTCGATTTAAAGTAAGATTGTTGCTTTGTCATAAGTGGCCAGTAATCTATCCGTCATTCGTTAACAACGGCGCTGTTCATACAATTACAGGCAACTTGTTCCGATGACTTCAACAGTCATTTACGCGTACGTCCATAGTTAATTTATTTGCTTAAATAATTTCCTGAAAGAATAATCTCCAAACCTTTCATTTTCATTTCTCTCATTTTTAAATAAACTAAACCAATTATCTAACTCATAAAGAATGGCGGCTTCATCCAGGCTCTCTTTATAAATTCTATTTAATCGAAGCCCTTCATGATCACCCCCCAAATGCAGGTTGTACTTACCCATAGCAGTGCCCACAAACCCGATTTCGGCGTTATAAGATCTTGCACATCCATTGGGGCAACCCGTCATTCTTATGATAATATCTTCATCACTTAATTCATTTTTTTTCAGCAACAATTCAATTTGAGTAAGAAGTGACGGCATATACCGTTGTGCCTCCGCAAGCGCTAGCGGGCAAGTGGGCAGCGCCACACAAGCCATAGAGTTTTTACGAATGGCAGTTGCCCTATCTGTATGGTCAATTATTTTGAATTCATGTAAAATCGAATTAACCAGATCTTTGTCTTCGGGGGCAACATCACTTATAATAATATTCTGATTGCCGGTAAACCTAAAATTCACTTTTCCTGTTTTGGCAATTGTCAGCAAGGCGGATTTTAAAGCCACCTGTTCATCATCCAGTATTCTGCCGTTTTCTACAAAGGGTGTGTAATACCATTGGCGCGAATCATTTTGATACCAGCCGTAATAGTCGGTACGTGCATTAAACGCGAACGGCCTCGCTTCTCCCAGTTTAAAATCCAGTCTCTTTTCGACTTCTTCTTTAAATGTCGCTACACCTAACCTGTCAACCGTATATTTAAGACGGGCTATTTTACGATCGCTGCGGTCACCAAAATCCCGTTGTACGGTCAGTATCTCATAGATGGCTTTCAAAGTTTTTTCTTCAGTATCCGTGAAACCTATTACTGTTCCCAGCCTGGCATACGTCTGTGCATTGCCGTGAGTAGTAGATAAGCCGCCGCCTATAGCGATGTTGAAGCCCAGTAATTTATTATTGTCTATCATCGCAACCAGCCCAATATCATTTGTAAATACGTCAACATCGTTATTCGGCGGAATGGCAATTCCTATTTTAAATTTGCGGGGCATATACCTATCCTGGTACAAAGGATCTTCCTCGTCTTTCTTATCGAGTATTTTTTCTTCATCAAGCCATATTTCATAATATGCCCTGGTTTTAGGCATTAGCATACGGCTGATCTTGTCAGCATATGAAAAAATTTCTTCGTGTATCGCTGATTGCTTTGGATGTGCGGTGCACATTACATTACGGTTTATATCGCCGCAGGTTGCAATAGAATCAAGATGCGCTTTATTAAATTCCTTGATGGTCGGTTTAAGCTTCGATTTATAAAGACCGTGTAATTGAATTGTTTGCCTTGTTGTTATTTTAATTACGCCTGTTGAATTTTCCCCGGCAATATTGTGTGCAGCAATCCATTGATCTGAAGTTAAAAAACCACCGGGTAAACGAAGGCGTATCATAAATGAAAACAAGCGCTCCAGTTTTTTTTCGGCTCTTTCCTCGCGACGGTCACGGTCGTCCTGCTGGTAAATACCGTGAAATTTTATAACTGACTGGTCATCTTCCCGGATAGCGCCGGTTAGTTCATCCTGCAGACTTTCCTGTATAGTTCCCCGAAGGCCATCACTTGCTGTTTTAATTTTTTCTGTTGATGATAAATTTTCCTGCATAATTTTTATTAAATCTCAGTTAAATTTTTGCTTAGTACACGTCTTTAATATACCTGCCGTTTTCCTTTAAATCGTCCAGGTATTTTTCTGCATCTTCCTTTGATCTTTCGCCAAACTGCTCAATGATCTGTAATAATGTTTGCTCAACATCAATACTCATAGGATCTTTTGTTCCACATACATATACATAACTACCGGTATGAAGCCACTCAAAAAATTCTTTACCATGCTGCAGCATTTTATCCTGCACGTAAATTTTTTCCGGTTGGTCCCTGGAAAATGCGGTACTTACTTTTGTAAGTACACCGGTATCGAACCAGTTTTGTATTTCGCTCTGGTATAAAAAATCGGTGATAAAATGCTGCTCTCCAAAAAAGAGCCAGTTTTTACCGGAAGCGCCGGTAGCATCCCGTTCTGCAATAAATGAACGGAAAGGTGCTATGCCGGTACCGGGGCCTATCATAATGATATTCTTGTCTTCTTCCGGCAAGCGGAATTGGTTATTGGGATGAACATAAAACTGCAACGGTTTATCTACATCAAAATGTGATAAAAATGCAGATGCCAAACCATATTCAATTTTATTATTTATGATAAAAGAATTTTTGGCTATTGTAATATGTATTTCATCCGGGTGGGCTTCAGGCGATGATGCAATAGAATACAATCTTGGTGCGGTGGGTTCTAATATTTTCACAACTTCAGTAAATTGATTGGGATCTTTTACCGGGTAGATTTTTAATAAATCAAGTAAATCGATCCTTTGAATCACTACATCCTGCTCGACAATCGCGGCATATTGCCGCACGACGCGTTCCGGCAGGTACGTGATATTTAAGTTCTTATGCAGAAGAGTATACAAAGAAACCAATTCATCCTTATAGTCAACATTGGTAGTTTCATCAATGCCGGTTCGTGATATGATTTCTTCAACCAGTACTAGATTGTTTTCAGGAACAATGCCAATGGAATCGCCCGGTTGATAGGTTACATCTTCCGCGTCAATTTCAATGTGATACGTTTCTTTGTTGCTTCCCCTGTCATTTAAATTGATGTGCGCAATCAGTTTGCCTGTGTGTATTTTTTTCCCTGAAGATTTCTTTGCTATAATTTTTGGATTAACAACGGAAGGAACTTCCGCATTATCGCTTAATGCTTTACATATTTCGTCGAACCACTGCTCTGCCTCCGTACTGAAATCGACATCACATTTTTGTATGGGATAAAAACGTTTGCCGCCTAACTTGGTTAGTTGTTCGTCAACGTCTTCGCCGGCTTTGCAAAAGAGGGGATAGGAGGTATCGCCCAATGCCAGTACACTGTACTTTAATTTATCCAGTTTAAAACCATTCTGGTGAACGTGCTCATAAAATTTTTTTGCTGCCGCCGGCGGCTCGCCATCGCCGTGAGTACTAATGACTGCCAGGAAATATTCTTCCTTTGTAAGATCATTTAAACGGTATTGATCCATGCTTTGCACCCTGGCATGAATTCCTCTCTTCTTTGCTTTTGCGGCAAACTCCGTAGCCAGTTTTTTTGAATTGCCTGTTTCAGTACCATAAGCAATGGTAATTTTATTCACCCCGTTTTTGGCAACGCCCGGGGCTTGGTGTGTGTTTTGTTTAGAAACAATACCATTCAGGTAACCATTCATCCAAATAATTTCATCATTGGAAGAATCGCTGATAAGACCAAGAAATACTTTTAACTTTTGCTCAGCTAACATGTTTGTGAAATTTGTCAGTTTCAGTGATAGAGATTACCGGGCTTGTCATTGGCTTAAAATAATATTCATTGCTGCTACTGTTTTGCAACCAGGCAAATTGTTCATGCAGCGCCACCACTTTTCCTATTATGACTAATGATGGCGATAGAAACGCTTTTTCCTTAAATTTTTCCTTAAATTCGTAAAGACTCGTGGTGTGAACCCTTTGAAGCGGAGTGGTAGCCTGTTCTACTATAGCAAGCAATTTATCCGCATCAATATTATTGGATGTCAATTTTTCCACTACATTCCATAAGGTTTCTGATGACATATAAAAAACCAACGTATCGTCCGTTTTTGCCAGCTCTTTCCAGTATGCATCGGCAATTATATCGGACTTATAATAAGTAAGAAAACGAACAGCTGTAGCGTGGTTCCTGGCAGTGAGTGGAATGCCTGCATATGCTGCAGCGCCCAATGCTGCCGTTACTCCCGGAATTATTTCGTAGGAAATATCATTGGCAACAAGTATTTCCAATTCATCCAGGATATTGGAAAAAACAGAAACATCTCCACCTTTCAATCTTACTACCAGTTTTCCGGACAATGCAAAATGAACCATCATTTCATTGATACGCTGCTGTGGTGTAGAAATGCCACGCCGGCATTGCTTTCCAACGTGAATGATGTCAGCTTTCGGATGTACATAGCGGGTTAAAATTTCTTTGCTTACCAAACGATCGGCAAGTACAACATCTGCCTTGCTGAGGTAACGCACAGTTTTAACCGTGATCAATTCAGGATCGCCCGGACCGCTTCCCGCAAGAATTACTTTGCCTTTTATATTTTTTTTTATATTCATTTGGGTTGCCTTATTTTATGCGAAACAACAATGCCTTAATTTACTGTTCATTCTTACTGTATCATACATGCCCCGACAGTAACACAGCTAGTTTCATCAATTAAAATTGCCCCACCGTTTTGTCTTGACTTTTTATAAGAATCATAAGCAATGGGCGAGGCAGTTTTAATGGTCGCCCTGATAATATCATTTAGGACAGCTTTCTCCGGGGAATAATCTTTCTGCAATGTGTTTACATCTAATTTGTACTCAATTTCTTTCACAACACTTCTTACCAGGTGGCTGTTGATTTGTAGTAAATATTTATTACCCGGAATTAAAGGTTTGTTATCCATCCAGCACAACAATACCTCAAACTCCTGCCCGATAGCTGGTCGATTGTCTACAGGAACAATCATATCGCCACGGCTTACATCCACATCATCTTCTAAATGCAATACCACGCTTTGTGATGCATACGCTTCATCAATTTCTTTTCCACCAATTTCAATTGCTTTAATAGTGGTTTCTATGCCGGATGGCAGGATAACTACCTTATCTCCTTTGTGATACACCCCGCTGATAACCTGGCCGGCATATCCCCGGTAATCATGCAGATCTTCGGCTTGAGGGCGAATAACATACTGTACAGAAAACCTTCCGTCAGCAAGGTTGACATCGGAATCCAGTTTAATATTTTCTAAATATTGCAATAGCGATTCACCATCATACCAGGGAAATTTTCCAGATTTCTCAACAATATTATCGCCGTTCAAGGCACTGATAGGAATGTACTTTACATCTTCAAGCCCCAGCGACCTGGCTACTTCCTGGTAGTCTATAACAATGTTGTCATAAACATCTTCAGAATAATTTACAAGATCCATTTTATTGATGGCAACTACTACATGAGGGATATTCAGGAGGGATGTAATAATGGAATGGCGCCGGGTTTGTTCTACCACACCGTTTCTTGCATCCACGAGAATAATGGCAAGTTCTGAATTAGAAGCTCCGGTTACCATGTTGCGTGTGTACTGGATATGACCTGGAGCGTCTGCAATAATAAACTTGCGTATGGGCGTAGAAAAATATTTATAGGCAACATCAATGGTAATGCCCTGCTCACGTTCTGCACGTAACCCATCCGTTAGCAGGGCGAGATCAATCTCGCCACCCGCCTTATTTTTACTTTGTTTTTCAATTGCCGCCAACTGATCAATTAAGATTGATTTACTATCGTACAACAGGCGCCCGATCAACGTGCTCTTGCCATCATCAACACTTCCCGCAGTTATAAATCTTAAAATGTCCATATATTTTACTGATTAAAAATTAATTTTTAAAAGAGTGATTCTATTTCCTGTGTGGGGGGTTAAAAATATCCGGTCTTCTTCCGGTCTTCCATCGCTGCTTCTGAAACTTTATCGTCAATTCTTGTTTCACCTCTTTCACTTGTTTTAGTAGCGATAATTTCTTTTATAATATCATCGATATTATTTGCGCTGGATTCCACCGCTGCTGTGCAGGTCATGTCGCCGACCGTTCGGTAGCGAACCGTCTTTTTTGAGATCACATCTGAACTATCTGTTTTAATAAATTCTGAAACAGAAACCAGTTGCCCTTCATATTCTATTACTTCTCTTTCGTGAGCAAAATAGATAGAAGGCAATGCAATCTCTTCTCTCTTTACATAATTCCAGATGTCAAGTTCAGTCCAGTTGCTAATAGGAAATGCACGAACGTTTTCACCCTTATGAATTTTTCCGTTATAAATATTCCACAACTCTGGCCTTTGAAGTTTAGGATTCCATTGGCCGAATTCATCCCGTACAGAAAAAATTCTTTCCTTCGCCCTTGCTTTTTCTTCGTCTCTCCTGGCACCGCCTATCAATGCATCAAATTTGAATTCTTCAATAATATCCAGCAGGGTATAGGTTTGCAACGAATTTCTACTTGCGAATTTCCCTTTTTGTTCCGTAAGATTTTTTGCTTTGATGGTGTCTTCCACTTTACGAACAATTAAAGTCTCACCAAGGTCTTTTACCAGTTGATCCCTGAATTGTAATGCTTCCGGAAAGTTGTGGCCTGTATCGATATGCACTAATGGGAACGGGAATTTGCCAGGGCGAAAAGCTTTCAACGCAAGATGAACAAGTGTGATAGAATCTTTTCCCCCTGAAAATAATAAAGCAGGACGCTCAAATTGTCCTGCCACTTCTCTCATGATATGGATAGCTTCTGATTCCAATTGCCCCAAATAATCCAAATGATAGGTACTCATCTTTATTTTTTTATTGCGATTATGATGCCTGCTGATGTACATGCAGACCACATTCTTTTTTAGTATTATCTTCCCACCACCAGCGCCCTGCCCTAAAATCTTCTCCCGGCCTGGTTGCCCTTGTGCAAGGTGCACATCCAATGCTTACAAAACCTTTGTCATGCAGCGAATTATAGGGAATATTATTTTCATTAATGAATTGCTTTACTTCTTCAGTACTCCAATCAAGAACGGGATGGTATTTTATGATATCATTACTTTCGTCCCATTCTACCGGTGGCATATCATGCCTGTTTGCAGAATGTTCCGCACGAAGTCCTGTGATCCAGATTGCATTATCTTTTAAGGCCCGTTTTAATGGCTGCACTTTCCTGATATAACAACAGTCTTTCCTGTTTTCTACCGATTCGTAAAATGAGTTCGGACCTTTTTTAGCAACAAGATCTTCCAGCAACGAATTATCGGGATAAAAGGCTTTTATGTGCGTATCATATCTTTCATTGGTAGCCCTCCACACAGAATAGGTTTCGGGAAATAATCTCCCCGTATCAAGCGTAAAAATTTTTATCGGTAGTTGTTTGCTTAGTATTTTATGAGTTATCACCTGGTCTTCATAACTGAAGCTGGTGGAAAAAATTACCTTGCCGGGAAATTGTTTTACTAATGCTAACAGAAACTCATCGATGCTTACAACACTTTCTCTATCTGCCAGGATAGATACCTCATTTTTTAGTGTACGAAACATATAATTAAATATTTTAAAAGTCAGGTTTAGAAAAATAGCAAAATATAATTGGAAATGAAATTACTTTATAAGGAATAGATGCGGCAACAACAGCCCATCGAACAGCAACAGGCAGGCATATATAGTACAAGGGGAAATCGCTTCATGTTGAAAAAATTATAATAGTCTACCACAAATGTAGGGTATGATCGGTTAAAAATTAAAAATAATTTTAAACAAGTTAATTTTTTATCAAAAAAAATAGAAAGTTGGCCATTAACCTTACCCCAGGCAATTACTAAAGCATTGGCATGCATCCCTTAAGCATTTTAACAAAATATATTTTTCAACTCAAATTTTTTTTTAACAGGGGAAGTTTAATTTACAAATACAAACCAGGTAATTTTTGATTGGGAATAACATGCGCTAATTTGTACCAACCGGTTGTTGAAAAGAAATAGTTTTCATTGATCCATGTCAATGGAATTTCTTATTTCATCTCAATGGACGTGATCCTGGTACCGGCGTAACTTTGCAGTAAAAAAAATATAACATGGAATTATTAAGTGCATTGAAATGGCGGTATGCTTCTAAAAAAATGAATGGTATAAAAGTCCCGGAAGAAAAAGTAGCGAAAATACTGGAAGCTATAAGATTGGCTCCATCGTCTATTGGGCTGCAACCGTACTCGGTAATGGTAATTACAAATTCCGACTTAAAAACGAACATATTGCCTATTGCTAATAATCAAAGGCAGGTGATCGATTCATCTCACCTATTGGTATTTGCTGCGTGGGATAAAATTACTCCTCAGCGAGTAGAAGATTTTATTAAGTTAAATTCTACAACCAGGAATGTGTCAATTGAATCCCTGTCTGGTTTGAGGGGCTACCTCGATAATATATCCAAACGTACGGATGAAGAAAATTTTGAATGGGCTGCACGGCAAACTTATATTGCTTTTGCAACAGGAATAGCTGCGGCTGCTGAAGAAAGGGTAGATGCCACACCAATGGAAGGTTTTAATAATGCGGCGTTGGATGAATTATTAGGTTTGAAAGAAAAGGGTTTAAAAAGTCTTACACTGCTGCCGCTTGGTTACAGAGAGCACGAAAAAGACTGGTTGGTAAATCTTCCTAAGGTAAGAAGGGAAAAAGAAAAACTTTTTATAATGCCACAATCATAATAATGCTTTGTACAAAATAATGATTTAAAGAATGTGTTGAATGGAAAAAATTTTAAAAGGAGGTATTTACGATGGCCACATTACCGGGCTTTAAAAAATTCGCTGGTGATTTAAAAACGGATGGAATTGTTATGCCCGTGTTGTTTATTGGGCATGGCTCACCAATGAATGGGATTGAACACAATCAATTTAGTGATAGCTGGTCGAAACTTGCCAAAGACATTCCTGTTCCCAAAGCGGTTATAGTGGTTTCTGCGCATTGGCTTAGCCATGGTACAAAAATCACTGCCATGGATTTCCCGAAAACGATTCACGACTTTGGAGGCTTTCCGCAAGAACTTTTCGACGTGCAATATCCGGCTCCTGGCAATCCTGAACTGGCCAGGGAGACAGCCTCCTTGATACAATCTGCAGAAGTAACACTGGCGCACGATTGGGGCCTGGATCATGGAGCCTGGACCGTAATAAAAAATATGTATCCCGAGGCGAAAATCCCTGTGTTGCAATTAAGTATCGATTATTCTAAAGGCCCGCGGTTTCATTATGAATTGGCAAAAGAACTGGCATCATTGCGTCATAAAGGTGTGTTGATAATGGGCAGCGGCAACATGGTGCATAACCTCAGGATGGTTTCATTTGATAAAATAGATACAGAGTTTGGGTTTGATTGGGCTATTGAAATGAACGAAGTTTTTAAAAAGCACATTAATGACCGGAATCACCAGGCATTAATAAATTATGAAAATCTTGGTGCGGCAGCAAAATTGGCGGTGCCTACTCCTGATCATTATCATCCTTTGTTGTATGCGCTGGGTTTACAGGATAAAAATGACAATGCCTTTATTTTTAATGATAAATTAATGGCCGGGTCTCTCACAATGACGTCGCTAATTATCCGGTAAGATTTTTAATAATGAGCCTGCCCGATATGTAACCACTTTTCAAAATGATTGTTTACAGCCAAAATTCCCCAGGCATCTTCTAATTTAAATTTATTGGGAATACATAATTGAATGGTACTATGTAAAGTTTCTTATTACGCTGCGCATTTTTAGATCGTGCCTAGTTGCATAATAATGATTGCGACAATGGATTGGAAACTATATAATATCGGCTATTCATCCCAGGCTTAAAAAACCGAATTCATATTAATCAATTTTTTAAAATGATGGGACCCGACTTAAATAACGGAGTGAGCAGCATTGAATATACAATCACCATTTTAAACTTAATTTGCAACGGGTCAGTTGGTAAATCCACAATCGCTGTTAACGGTTTGGGCATTGTATTTTTTTATTGTTGAATGCTGCTGCAAGATGGTATTTTAAAGAAAATAGTTTAACTTGCCCACTGTAAAATGAACCAGTTTTTGTTTTTCTATCCCGGCTGATTAAGAATAATTTCGGAAGGATAGCTATTCCAATTTTCTATAGAATAAAATCATTTACAATTGCTGCAGATATAAGAAAAGTAACCCGTCATCAACTTTAGAGGACTGTCGTTTAATTTTATTTCAAATATTTAATTATAAATATGACCAATAAGGGTTTATATAATTCCGAATTTGAGCATGATTCCTGCGGGATTGGTTTTGTTGCTAATATCAAAAGCAACAAAAGTCACCAGATCATTTCAGATGCGCTTACCATTCTTGAAAATATGGAGCATCGTGGCGCATGCGGTTGTGAAAACAATACAGGAGATGGTGCAGGAATTCTTATTCAAACACCCCACGAATTTTTCTTTGATGAGTGCATAAAGCTCGGCATTCATTTGCCGCCATATGGCAGATATGGGGTAGGTGTTTTATTTTTTCCAAAAGATATAAGGTTGCGCGAAGAATGCCGGAACATCTTCAACCGTTCGGCAGAAACACTCGGGCTCGAAATTATGGGATACCGCCGGGTGCCGGTAAATACCGAAGATATAGGCCTTACTGCTTTGTCTGTTGAACCTGAAATAGAACAGGTATTTATTGCATGTCCCGATCATATCAACCTTGCAGATGATTTCGAAAGAAAATTATTCATATTAAGAAATTACGCCACACAAACTATTAATAATACGGTAAGAAAAGATGCTATCGGATTTTATGTTGCATCGCTTTCTTACAAAACAGTTATTTATAAAGGACAACTTACCAGCCTGCAGCTTCGTAATTATTTTCCCGACCTTGGTAATAAAAAAATTGTATCCGCTTTTGGTCTTATTCATTCCCGTTTTGCCACCAATACTTTTCCCTCATGGAAGCTGGCGCAGCCATTCCGGTATATAGCGCATAATGGAGAAATCAATACACTACAGGGAAATTTGAACTGGCTTCGGACAAGTGAAAGGGGCTTTGTTTCAAAATTCTTTTCCAAAGAAGAAATGGAAATGCTCTTGCCGGTTGTAGATAAAGGTCAGTCTGACTCTGCGTGTCTCGATAACATGATTGAATTGCTTACATTATGCGGGCGTTCTATACCACATGTAATGATGATGCTAATTCCCGAAGCGTGGGATGGTAACGAGCAAATGGATCCCGCTAAAAAAGCCTTTTATGAGTTTCACGCATCGTTCATGGAACCATGGGATGGCCCTGCTTCCATATCATTCACAGACGGAAGAATGATTGGAGCTACTTTAGACAGGAACGGACTTCGCCCTTCCCGGTATTGTATTACTACAGATGATCGTGTTATTATGGCATCTGAAACCGGCGTGCTTCCGATTGATCCAAAACTTATAAAGGAAAAAGGAAGATTGCAGCCAGGGAAAATGTTTGTTGTTGATTTGGAAGAAGGAAGAATTATTAGTGACGAAGAAATTAAACAAAATATTTGTTCCCGGAATCCTTATGCGGAATGGCTTAATAAATATAAGATTCGCCTGGAAGAATTACCTGAACCCAGGGTTATGTTTACCCACCTGGAGCACCAGCAGGTTTTTAAATATCAGAAAGCATTTGGCTATACAACGGAAGATCTCGATGTGGTAATAGCCCCTATGGCCCTTACAGGAAAAGAGGCAACAGGCTCGATGGGCAGTGATGTTCCCCTGGCAGTGTTGAGCGACGAACCACAGCATTTGAGTAGCTATTTTAAGCAGCTTTTTGCGCAGGTAACCAATCCGCCAATAGATCCTATCAGGGAAAAATTAGTGATGTCGCTGGCGACATTTGTTGGGAACAATGGGAATTTGCTCGAAGAGGATCCCTTATCGTGCCATAGTGTATCGTTAAAACATCCCGTCCTTTCCAATCATGAATTGGAAAAAATCAGGAGTATTGATACAGGAATTTTCCAGGCCAAAACATTGCAGACATATTTTATGGCTGATAGTAAGCCCGGGTCTTTGCAAAAAGGAATAGAGCAGTTATGCCGTTATGCTGTTGATGCCGTATCGGATGGCTTTGAAGTATTGATTTTGTCAGACAGGGCGATTGATTCGGAACATGCAGCGATTCCTTCCTTACTGGCCACTTCAGCAGTCCATCATCATTTGATCCGGAAAGGTTTGCGTGGTAAAGTTGGCCTGGTTGTGGAAGCCGGCGATGTATGGGAAGTGCATCACTTTGCCTGTCTCATTGGATTCGGTGCTACTGCCATCAACCCTTACCTGGCATTATCTACTATCCGGGATATGAAGATTTCGGCAAAACTGGAAACAGATATGGATACGAGCCAGCTCAAGAAAAATTATGTGAAGGCCATTAATGATGGCCTGCTCAAGGTGTTTTCCAAAATGGGAATCTCCACATTTCAATCCTACCAGGGCGCGCAAATTTTTGAAATTATCGGCATCAATAAAATGGTCATAGATAAATATTTTACGGGAGCCACATCCAGGATTGAGGGTATGGGACTCGATGAAATTGCAAGGGAAACACTGGTAAAACATTTCTTTTCTTTCAGTAGAAAAAATATCCCGTCAGAACTTCTTACCGGTGGTGGGTTGTACCAATGGAAACGCAAGGGTGAATTTCATTTATTTAATCCACAAACCATTCACCTCCTGCAATATTCTACACGATTGAATGACTACAACACTTTTAAAAAATATTCAAAACTCGTAAATGACCAAACTGAAAGAGCAGCTACTTTACGAAGCTTGTTTCAATTTAAAAACAATCGTCCTTCCATTTCAATAGACGAAGTAGAGCCCGCTGAAAATATTTACCGGCGTTTTGCGACAGGCGCCATGTCGTTTGGTTCCATTTCATGGGAAGCGCATACCACCCTTGCCATTGCAATGAACAGGCTTGGAGGCAAAAGCAATACTGGTGAAGGAGGCGAAGATGAAGCCAGGTATGACAGATTACCAAATGGTGATTCTATGCGAAGTGGTATTAAACAGGTGGCCTCGGCGAGATTTGGTGTTACCAGTTTATATTTAAGTGAAGCAGATGAATTACAAATTAAAATGGCACAGGGCGCCAAGCCCGGGGAAGGCGGCCAACTTCCCGGATATAAAGTAGACGAATGGATTGGAAGGGTTCGGCATGCTACGCCCGGTGTAGGATTAATTTCACCTCCACCGCACCATGATATTTATTCTATCGAAGATCTGGCACAATTAATTTCCGATCTGAAAAATGCAAACAGGAAAGCCAGGATCAATGTGAAGCTTGTCTCTAAGGCGGGAGTAGGGACTATCGCTGCGGGGGTTGCGAAAGCAAAAGCAGATGTTATTCTCATTTCAGGACATGATGGCGGAACAGGTGCTTCTCCCCTAAGTTCCATAAAGCACGCAGGGTTGCCCTGGGAACTGGGTCTCGCTGAAACGCACCAGACCCTGGTGAAAAATAAATTGCGTAGCCGTGTGGTGGTGCAAACAGACGGGCAATTAAAAACAGGCCGTGACATAGCCATTGCTACTTTACTCGGCGCGGAAGAGTGGGGGGTTGCAACGGCAGCTTTAATAGTGGAAGGTTGTATTATGA
Organism: Ginsengibacter sp.; assembly: GCA_039933035.1. Classification (GTDB taxonomy): domain Bacteria; phylum Bacteroidota; class Bacteroidia; order Chitinophagales; family Chitinophagaceae; genus Ginsengibacter. The sequence goes on from JBDTOV010000021.1 coordinate 31,776, forward strand.
TGCGCAAATGTCACTTGAATACTTGTCCGGTTGGAGTTGCCACACAAAATCCGGAATTACGCAGCAGGTTTACCGGGAATGCAGATCATGTTGTTCATCTCTTTAAATTTCTGACACAGGAGTTGAGGGAAATAATGGCTGAACTTGGGTTCAGGACTATTAATGAAATGGTAGGGCAGGTTGATTTCCTGGAAAAGCGGGAAACGGTTAACCATTGGAAATACAACAACCTCGATCTCTCCCCGATTTTATATAAAGAGCCTGCATCAGCAAATACCGGGTTATTTAAATCAGAGGAGCAGGATCATGGATTGAGTGAGGTACTTGATTGGAAATTATTGAAAGTCGCTCAACCGGCGTTAGATCAAATGGAAAAAGTGTCCGCATCTTTTGATATTAAAAATACTGATAGAACAACAGGAACAATCTTATCGAATGAAATCACCAAAAAGTATAAGGCAAGAGGATTACCTGACAACACCATCCACTTTAAATTTACGGGTACCGCGGGCCAGAGTTTTGCCGCGTTCAATACGAAAGGTGTTACCCTGGAGCTCGAAGGAGACGCTAATGACTATTTTGGTAAGGGCTTAAGCGGAGCAAAACTAATTATATATCCGTCTAAAGACGCCGGTTTTATTCCTGAAGAAAATATCATTATTGGTAATGTTGCTTTTTACGGAGCCACGTCAGGTGAGGCGTACATCCGGGGAAAGGCAGGGGAGCGTTTTTGCGTGCGGAATTCAGGTGCCAACGTGGTAGTGGAGGGAGTAGGAGACCATGGGTGTGAGTATATGACTGGAGGAAATGTTGTTGTATTGGGTGAAACCGGGAGAAATTTTGCAGCAGGAATGAGTGGGGGCATCGCGTACATTTATGATGTGCAGCATAATTTCGAGTCGTTGTGCAACAAAGAAATGGTTGATCTTGATAGTATTGAGCCGGAAGATGAAAGGTTGCTGAACGAAATGATAAGCAGGCATTATCAATATACCAACAGCACCGTGGCAAAATTTGTCCTGAATGATTTTGAAAATCAGTTGAAAAATTTTGTAAAGGTATTTCCTAAAGATTATAAAAAAGTATTGGCTGAAAAAAGAGAGTCGGTGATTACCAGGATTTCTACGGATAAAATATAGCCGGAATGGCACAGATTTTCCCCGATAAATTTTTAATGAACAAACACAGGCAATAAGTTAATATTCATGAAGAAATACTGTGTAAATACTTGTAATTCCTGGCAAAGAAAATCAGGTCTTTCAAGTAATTACAAGCTAAAATAAAAATTTTAATAGATGGCGAAAACAACAGGTTTTTTAGAATTTACCAGGGAACTTCCGGAGAAGCGTACTACTGGTGAAAGATTGAACGACTATAAAGAGTTTGTACAAAGATATCCCGATGAAAAGCTGAACCAACAAGCTGCAAGGTGTATGGACTGTGGCACTCCTTTCTGTCATCACGGTTGCCCGTTAGGAAACGTGATCCCGGAGTTTAATGATGCTGTTTATCGTAAAAGTTGGAAGGAAGCGTATGATATACTTACGTCGACTAATAATTTCCCAGAATTTACCGGGCGTATCTGCCCTGCTCCTTGCGAGGCATCTTGCGTATTAGGCATTAATCAGCCCGCAATCACAATTGAAGAAATAGAAAAACATATCATTGAAATTGCGTTTGAAAAAGGATTTGTTCAGCCTAAAAAGCCAAACGTTAGAACGGGGAAGAAAATTGCTGTTGTTGGGTCTGGTCCTGCGGGAATGGCAGCGGCCGCCCAATTAAATTATGCAGGCCATATCGTTACCGTGTTTGAGAGAGATGATGAGCCAGGTGGTCTGTTGAGATACGGCATTCCTGATTTTAAATTGGAAAAATGGGTTGTTGAAAGGAGGATACTTTTAATGGAAGAGGAAGGGGTAGTATTTAAGTGTAACGCAAATGTTGGCGTTGATATAAGTATCAATGACCTGCTTAGAGAATATCATATAATTGTATTGGCAGGTGGTGCTACTATTCCAAGGGATCTAAGTATACCGGGTAGGGAATTGAAGGGAGTTTATTTTGCAATGGATTTTTTAAAACAGCAAAATAGAAGGGTATCTAATAAAAAGGTTAAAGAAGAAAATGTTTTTGCAACAAGTAAAAACGTTGTAGTAATAGGCGGCGGAGATACCGGCAGCGATTGTGTAGGCACGTCTAATCGCCAGAAAGCAAAATCCGTGACACAATTTGAACTCTTACCCAAGCCTCCTGAAGGCCGAACTACCTATATGCCGTGGCCAACTTACCCGATGATCCTGAAAACATCCAGTTCTCATGAAGAAGGTGTTAAGCGGCATTGGGCTATCGCGACAAAGGAATTTATTGGTGATGACAACGGGAACCTTACGGCCTTAAGGGTTGTTGACCTGGAGTGGAAGTTTACCGATGATAATAAACCGGCAAAATTTGTTGAAGTTCCCGGTAGCGAAACTGAAATTCCCTGTGAAGTTGCCTTGCTCGCTATGGGTTTTTTACATCCCCAGCACGAAGGCTTGTTGGAGCAACTCGAAATAGAATTGGATGAAAGAGGGAATGTGAGGGCATCCGAGAAGAATTATCATACCAACATTTCCAAAATATTTACCGCGGGAGATATGCGAAGAGGCCAGTCACTGGTTGTGTGGGCAATATCAGAAGGTAGAGAATGTGCTCGAAAAGTCGATGAATATCTTATGTCATCTTCTTTCCTGGAAAATAAAGATCAGAATATTTTACAGGAAATGTAAGGAATTTTTTTAAAAAAATATGAACCTGCTAATTGCAGGTTTTTTTATAAAGAATTTTTTATATTACAATATTAAATATATTAAATTATTTATCCACATAGTCAAATGTTAATTTGATCCATATAATGGAAATACCTAACAATGAAATAGTTATATAACAATATATCATATTAAAAATAAAAATGTATGAAGTCAATGTTAAAAAATGACAAAAAAAAGATATTTTTGGTACCATGAAACCTACATTAAAGAGAACTACGTTTAGTCAATCTATCCCATTTATCGTTTTAATGGTCGTGGCATGCATTGCGCTTTTTATACCGGACATTAAGGATTTTGATGACGGAGGGAAATACAATTCCGCGGATATTGCGTGGATTCTCGTCGCAACTGCACTGGTGTTTTTAATGACACCTGGACTGGCATTTTTTTATGGAGGAATGGTACACCGTAAAAATGTGCTTTCTACCATGATTAAGAGTTTTGTGGCTGCAGGAATTGTAAGTATTTTGTGGGTTACAGTAGGCTTTAGTTTGGCATTTGGAGAGACAATCGGTGGATATATAGGAAATCCTTTTACGCACCTTTTTTTTAAGGGAGTGTCATCCGGTGCGCCCTGGAGTTTAGCACCCACCATTCCGTTGATGCTTTTCGCGCTTTTTCAATTAATGTTTGCAATAATTACCCCTAGTCTTGTGGTAGGTGCAGTTGCAGAAAGGATACGTTTTTCTTCATATATCTTATTTATTGTGATGTTCAGCCTTTTTGTTTATGCTCCTCTTGCCCATTGGACCTGGAATCCGGAAGGATTTTTATTTAAAATGGGCGTGCTTGATTTTGCGGGAGGTACTGTAGTACATATTTCGGCTGGCTGTGCTGCATTGGCAGGAGCCATTGTTTTAAAACGCAGGAAAGTGCATTTGGAGCACACGGAAATACCCCCGGCAAATATTCCATATGTTTTGATTGGAACCGGCCTGTTGTGGTTTGGTTGGTTTGGTTTTAACGCAGGTTCAGCTTTATCAGCAAATGCATTGGCAGTTTCTGCCTTTGCCACCACCAATACTGCCGCTGCTGCAGGAGGGCTGGCGTGGATGTTTTATGATGTATTAAAGGGTAAAAAGCCCTCCGTACTGGGTTTCTGTATTGGAGCCGTTGTCGGCCTGGTAGCCATTACACCGGCCGCCGGATTTGTTGCCATTCCGCAAAGTATATTTATTGGTGCAGTAGCAGCACTTATTTCAAATGTTGCTGTTTATTATAAGTCAAAATCAATATTGGACGATGCACTGGATGTTTTTCCTTGTCATGGTATAGGTGGCATGGTGGGTATGATTATGACGGGAATTTTTGCTACCAAAAATATTAACGCCGGAGGAAATGACGGATTATTTTACGGGAATCCTGCATTCTTCTTTACCCAGCTAAAAGGCCTGGTAATTGTTGTGGCGTATAGTTTCTCGGTCTCTTATGCCATTTTTAAGTTCATTAATTGGATTATACCAATGAGGGTGAGTAAGGCAGATGAAGAATTAGGCTTAGATGCTTCACAACATGATGAAAAATATCTGCAGGGTACGTTATTGGTAAGAAATAACGGCATCACCATAGAACAGGAAAGGTACACCGTTGATGATGTCAATTTTTGAAAGAATATTATTTACCCACAAAGGCCTTGTTCATTTTAAATAATCCGCCGATATATCGATTAATCCAAACCGTAACTGAATAGCAGTTTGTTGTTTTGGCAGATACCGAATAACCTGCTTTGAGCCTTCCTGCGATCCATTAATAATTGTCGACGCCGGTAAATTCATTAGTTTTCATGACTTTTGCTGCAACCAATTACAAGCAAAATGTCAAAAGAACTTAAAACGCGTACATCCCGGAGACCACCTACGCGTGCTGATCACCCAAACCACTTTGGATTTGAATTGCCTTTTTCAAACCAGGTAAGTTCCCGCAACCTTTGTGTTCCACTATCGCTAAAGATCTCTTTTCGTGCCCTGGTAAATGCTTATTAAAATCTGCTAATGATAGCGATAACAAATTAAACGGCATCAATACAAATCTTACAATTCTATGCTCCCTGCATGAACATTGAAAAATTACTATACCAAAATGTTGTATGGCGGGGGTTATTTTATCTGCTAACTTTTATTTTAAATATCGCTATTGCACGCCATTTTAAGTCAGAAGTAACCGGCGCGCTCTATTATCTTATTAATATTTATGCACTGATTACCTTGATCGGAAGCGTAAGTCTCGAATCAGGTATTACCTTTTTTGCCGCATCAGGAAAAATACCGCCATCAGGGCTTTTTAATTTTTCATTAATATGGGTTGCTTTTATAATTGTTTTAATGACGATTGTATTTTTCAGCATTTCCTTTTTTTCTAACATACATATTAAAAGCTACGAGGTTTTATACGCATTTCTTTTCGTGGGCGGAAATTTGTTGATTACCTTTTTAAATAGCCTTTTGTATGCCGATAGTAAATTCATATTACCCAATGTAGCCGGTATTGTTATTAACAGCGTACTGATCGTTCTCATACTTTTTGTAAACAAGAATGGTTGGCTTACCAATGAAAAATATATCTTTATTTACTTTGGAAGCTTCCTGCTGCAGGGTACTGTGCTGGTAATAATTTTTCTTATTAATTCTAAACCTGCCTATCAGTTTTGGTTGCCTTCAATTGCCCAGGTTACATTGGTATTTCAATATTGCCTCCTCGCATTTGCGAGTAACCTGGTAACGTTTCTGTATTATCGCGTGGATTATTGGTTTGTTCATCATTATCTTTCGCCGGAAGACCTTGGGAATTACATCCAGGTATCAAAAATCGCTCAAATGTTTTTTGTTTTGCCGGGAATACTTGCCACCGCTGTGTTTCCGTTAACGGCTGGGGGAAGAAAACAGGAAATAGAAGATATACTAATGATTGTGTCGCGATCCATTTTATTGCTTTATAGCATTGTGTGTTTTTTGTTGGCCATCTCCGGCAAATGGCTCTTTCCCTTTACTTTTGGTGGTAGCTTTGGCAACATGTATGTTCCCTTTTTATGCCTGATCCCGGGGATATTAGGCCTGTCCACCTTATATACCCTGACGGCTTACTACGCCGGAAAAAACAGGGTAATGGTAAATTTGAAAGGAGCTTTGCTTGCACTGGTTATTATTACGTCGGGGGATGCTTTGTTTATTCCGGTTTATGGAATCAATGCCGCCGCAGTGGTAAGCAGTTTCGGATATATTGCTTATCACATTTATGTTGTGTCAATATTTAAAAAAGAATATAAATCGTCAGTACAAGGTTTTTATTTTTTTAAATTTTCGGACGTATCCAGGATAAAAAATTCTGTTATGAAAAATTTTTTAAGTTGAGTATGAGTAGTAACATGTATATAGATGGAACTTATTTTAATAATAATCCTGGTTGGGGAATAAAGGATTCCAACTGGAAAGCAGCCATTATACTTCAATTATTAAACAGTAATCATATTGTTCCCGGAGAGGTAACCGAAGTCGGTTGTGGAGCAGGAGGCATACTCGAATCCTTATCAAAAAGCATTCAAAGAAAAATAAGCTTTTATGGATATGATATTTCACCACAGGCAATTGCTTTGGCAAAAGAAAAAGAACGTGATAACCTTATATTTTTTAATGAAGATTTTATTTCAAAAGACATTCATACTGATCTGCTCCTTACAATAGATGTAATAGAGCATGTGGATGATTATTATGGATTTTTAAGTATGCTAAAATCAAGAAGCAATTATTTTGTTTTTCATATTCCGCTGGATCTTTCCTGCAGGATGGTATTGAAACCTCATATTCTTTTACAGCAACGAAATTCTGTAGGGCACATTCATTATTTTACAAAGGAAATGGTGTTATGGTTTTTACAAGATACGGGATTTGAAATAGTAGATTGGGTTTATACCAGGCCGGTAACTGACAAAGAACCCAGCCCTGGCTTTAAAAGAAATATTAAAAAAATATTGCGCAATGTATCTTTCTCACTAAATAAAGATATGAGTGCAAAGCTTTGGGGAAGCTATTCGATGATGATTCTGGCTAAATAATCTTATGTAAAATTTGTTATGCAGACACAGTTACAAGTTCATGGATAAACATATTCTTTGGCTGGCAAGCTGGTATCCTAATGCCTTAACGCCCTATGATGGTGATTTTATTCAGCGCCATGCAAGAGCCGTAGCGCTCTTTCAAAAAATTACGGTTATCCATATTAAAAAAGATGAAGAGGGGAAAATGACAACAGATGTACAATCATTTTCTTCCTCCCAAAATAATTTAGAAGAAATCATTGTTTTTTATAAGCCAATAAAAACAAGGTTACATTATCTGAACCGCTTACTATCTGCAATAAAATATAAAAAAATATACCGCCATATTTTAAGAAATTATATAAACGAAAACGGGAAACCAGATCTTGTTCATGTGCAGGTGGCATTAAATGCGGGCATCCAGGCGCTCTGGTTGAAAAAAAACTTTCACATTCCTTTTATAGTGTCTGAACACTGGACGGGATATCTTCCTGGCGTAAAATTCGGGCTAAAGGATTTGAGTATACTCTCGAAAAAAGCAATGCAAAAAATATTTTTTGAGGCGGGTAAAATTACGGTTGTATCTGACGTTCTTGGTAAAGCGATATCAAATCAAGTTATTAGTAAGGGCTACATAATTATACCAAACGCCGTGGATACTTCTATTTTTTTTCCTGAATATTTCCCGGTAAATTCAACGTTACAATTCATTCATATTTCTTCCTTAGCCTATCAAAAAAACTGCAGCGCGATTATTAACGCTTTTAAGCTGCTTAAATCCAACGGTTATGATTTTCAATTATTGATATATGGCCCGGATAAACCTGGACTTAAGCAATTGGTTAAAGAAAATGAACTGGAGAACTGCATAGCTTTCAAAAACGAAGTTCCCCAGTCTCAATTAGCATCCGAACTAAGAACGGCTGACGCATTGATTTTATATTCCCGCTATGAAACATTTGGGTGTGTAGTTATTGAAGCCAATGCATGTGGTGTTCCGGCAATTCTTAGTAATCTGCCGGTTTTTAAAGAATATATTGTTGAAAATGAAAATGGTCTTTTTGTTACTCCGGATAATCCAGCGGCACTGGCAGAAAAAGTGGCAGATTATATTTTAGGAAAATATCAGTTTGATAAAAAAAGTATTTCCAGGAAAACCGTTGAAAAATTCAGTTATACCATTATTGGTAAACAATTTTATGACTTATACAAAACTCTTATTCTCATTTAATTAACTAAGCCTTTTTCATATCTTCGCCGCCAATCATGAAGAACATAAGAAATTTTTGCATTATCGCTCACATAGATCACGGTAAAAGCACGCTGGCCGACCGTTTGCTTGAATATACCCACACAATTACTGACCGTGAAATGCATGCACAGGTATTAGACGATATGGATCTTGAGCGGGAGAAGGGAATTACGATCAAAAGTCATGCTATTCAAATAAACTATACTACTGATGGGAACGATTATGTGCTCAACCTAATCGATACGCCCGGCCATGTGGATTTTAGCTATGAAGTAAGCAGGGCATTGGCTGCCTGCGAAGGCGCCCTATTGCTCGTTGATGCTACACAAGGCATCCAGGCGCAAACGATTTCTAATTTATACCTTGCGATTGATAATGACCTGGAGATTATACCTGTCATCAATAAAATCGATATGGATGGCGCTATGATCCCAGAAGTGGAAGATCAAATCATAGAATTGACCGGTTGCAAACAGGAAGATATTCTTCATGCGAGCGCTAAAACAGGAATTGGTATTGAAGCGATACTGGCAGCAATCATTAAGCGAATTCCTGCGCCGAAAGGCGACTACAACGCTCCGTTGCAGGCGTTAATTTTTGACAGTGTTTTCAATAGTTTTAGAGGAATTATCGTTTATTACCGCATTTTTAATGGCGTACTAAGGAAAGGGGAAAAAATAAAATTCTCGAATACCGGCAAAGAATATGGCGCAGACGAAGTAGGTATCTTAAAAATAGGACTCTCGCCAAGGCCGGAAGTAAAAGCCGGGGATGTGGGCTATGTGATCACCGGGATAAAGAATGCTAAAGAGGTAAAAGTGGGTGACACCATTACCACCACCACCAACCCATGTAAAGAATCCATCAAAGGCTTTGAAGAAGTAAAACCCATGGTTTTTGCAGGTATCTTTCCTGTAAATACGGATGAATTTGAAGAACTGAGAGATTGTATGGAAAAACTGCAGCTTAACGATGCATCCCTTACTTTTGAACTGGAAACCTCTCAGGCATTAGGGTTTGGTTTTCGCTGCGGTTTTTTAGGAATGCTACACATGGAAATAATCCAGGAGCGGCTTGAAAGAGAATTTGATCAAACGGTAATTACCACCGTGCCGAACGTTAGCTTTATCGCGTATACTACCAAAGGTCAGAAAATCATTGTTAACAATCCTACACAAATGCCCGAGCCAAGCCGGATAGAGAAAATTGAAGAGCCTTTTATAAAAGCGCAGATTATTACCAAGCCAGAATATATTGGTAACATCATGACGCTTTGTATCAATAAACGGGGCCTTCTTGTTAACCAGGGTTATTTAACACCTACGCGTGTAGAACTGACTTTTGAAATGCCCCTTACAGAAATCGTTTTCGATTTTTATGACCGGCTCAAAAGTGTTACAAGAGGGTATGCTTCTTTTGACTATCATCCTATTGGTTATCGTGAAAGCGATATTGTAAAAATGGATATTTTACTGAATGGCGAAAAAGTAGACGCATTAAGTTCATTGATTCATCGCATCCGGTCACAGGATTTTGGAAGAAAGCTTTGTGAAAAATTAAAAGAACTCGTTCCCCGGCAGCAATTTCAAATTGCCATACAAGCTGCCATAGGAGCCAAGGTAGTTGCCCGTGAAAATATAAGCGCTATGCGTAAAGACGTAACCGCAAAATGTTATGGTGGTGACATTAGCAGGAAAAGAAAATTGCTGGAGAAGCAAAAAGAAGGTAAAAAAAGAATGAAACAAATTGGGAATGTAGAAGTGCCCCAGGAAGCATTTTTAGCGGTACTTAAGCTGGACGAATAAATTATTTCATGATTAAAATCATTGTATGTCAAAATTATCCCTGAATGAACAAATGAATATCGAGGTAAGGGTGTTGCTTATTGCCAAAGGAACTGATGAGCCGGTTACCGGTAAACAATACACGGTACGTCTTTACGATAAAGATCTTTTTAATGATGATTTTTTGGGAGAAAGTTTTCCTGACCAGGATGGTATTGCCCAGTTCACATTCACGGAAAAACATTTTGCAGGCTTTGCTAACCTGGATGATAAACCTGATTTTTACTTTGTCGTATTTCATGATGGGAAAGAAATTTTTAAAAGCAGGGTCATGCGAAATCTTGATCTGAGAGACATTGAGGAATTTAAAATGAAAGAAGGCGAGGTGGTGGACCTGGGTACTTTTTTAATTGATGCCTGATCTATTTCTTTTTAGGTACTTTTACTGAGGGCGTGCTGTCTGTAGCTTCTTCATTATTATTTTCCGGCGCCCTGGTGCTTAATTTCGATTCATCTATATTTCCCTGCGCATCCCTGATGGGCTTCGGTACCGGTTCCTGGCCCTCCGGTGTTTTTTGGGTAAAAACTTTTTCTATGTGAACCCATTTTCCGTCTCTCCAGGAAAGTCCTTCATAATCTCCGTCCGGTATATATGTATATTTTTTTTGAGGTTCTCCCGATTCTGAAATTAAGTGTTCGTATACGATCATATTCTGTTCAGGATCGAAAGTTAATCTCGGGCTTGCATTCTTTTTGTATTCCATAATAAATCTTGCCCGGTATTTTTTTATAACACTATTATCCTGGAAGCTGAAAAAAGAACCGCCGAATATGGGTTCACCATCGTTGAATGTAAGTATCTCTATAATCTTTTTATTGCTAATGATATTGTTTTCATCATAACCAAGGAGGGTATAATAGCTTTTTCCGAATGCGTGCTTTTCGATCAACTTGTAATAGACTGCGCCCATCCATCCAAAATTATTTCCTATAGTATCTTCTATATTTTTAGTTACATCCGATTTATCAATCAGGGGAAAAAGCTGTAGCGAGCCATCGGCGGTTTTCATTTGAATAGCACCATGCTGGCGGATCACGTAATCATTCACTACCATCTGCCATGTGAAAATTTTAAATGAGCTGTCTTCCGGTACCAGCCTGGAAATGGTGACTAGCGAATCAAATGGATAATAAAACGAATTTTTAATTTTTAGCGCTCTGACAAACATTTTGGTAAACTGGCTATCGGCGATAAACCGGTCGGAGGCTGTTCTTCCCTGGATTACCTGTAGCGAAAATGCCTGAAGCGAATCCTCTTTTTTCTCCAGCAATTTTCTTTCTGTGGAAGATAGCTGAGAGAAAGAAAAATTGGCAATAAAAAGAAAGGTTAACAGGACAAAGCCGCTTTTGCGCATCAAAAAGTTTTGAACAAAGAAAACAGAAATTAATTGAATTTATTGCTTAGTGATAAACTTTAACTAAGCTATAATGACTTTGCTACAGAGATAAGGTTATCAAAAACCAGGTCAATGTCCGGATGATCCAGGTCAACATCTTTGCGATTAGTTGGCAAAAAAATAGTAATGCCCACTTTCAAATTTTTTCCAAATTTCATATCGCTCAGGGTATTTCCTATCATAATACTTTTTGAAAAATCAATTTCAGGGAAATCTTTTTTTGCCTGCAAACCCATACCTGTATTAGGCTTCCGGTTAGGGCTATCATTATCGAAGTCAACAGAAAAATACACTCTATCAATTCTGCCGCCACCCTCTTTAAATTCCCTAACCATATTTTTATGGATAATTTCCAGGTCTTCCAGCTTTGTAAGTCCTTTAGCCACTCCCCGCTGATTGGTTACAATAAAAATCCGGCCAAATTTGTCTGAAAAAATTTTTAGCGCTTCTTTCACGCCATCATAAAATTTGAACTCATCCCATTTGTGGATATAGTCTTCATGCTTTTCATCATTGATTACCCCGTCACGGTCGAGAAACAACGTCCATGTTTTATCAATTTCAGAAAGATCTTTCATGTAAGTAATGCTTTTTAATTCACGCTGTGCCCTTTCATAATCTTCAGGGATACCAATATCAATAAAATATTCATCCTGGACAATGCCATACATATTTCCTTTGCCTACATATTTTTCCAGGTAATCCTTCTCAAAAGAAAATTTTTCTTCAAGATTTTCTTTCCTGAAAATTTCTGCGTTTAGCGCATATACGCCACCGTTAATTAAACCATCTTCATAAAATTGCTTTTCTTTAAATGATAGGATCCGGTCGTCATTGTTTACTTCAACAACTCCATATCGATCAAAATTTTTCATGGGTTTCAGACTCAACGTGCAGTCTGAATTATGTTGATCATGTAAATTACTCAACCGGTTGACGTTTACCTGGAACAGTGTATCTCCGTTACACACAAGTACATTTTTTTCAGTAACATTTTGGGAAGCAAGTTGAATGGCGCCGCCGGTTCCCAGGGGCTCGTCTTCTATTGAAAATTGAATGTTTACTCCCGGATTCTTTTTGGTAACGCCATTCATATATTCAATTATACTGTCACTTTTATAACCAACTGAAAAAATGAAATCCGTAATTCCTTCTTTTTGAAGATGCGTTATAACATAGTACAGGAAAGGCTTTCCGGCAACAGGTGCCATACATTTCGGCAGTAATGATACGACCGACCGAAGCCTGGTTCCGAGCCCGCCCGCCAAAATGATCGCTTGCTTAATCATTGGTATCCGCAAAATAGATTTCTTCTACAAATTGGCAAATGATGTGGCCAAGTGTAATATGGCTTTCCTGTATTCTTGGTGTGTCGTCTGAAGGAATATTGATCAGGTGATCGGTATGTTTTTTTAATTTTCCGCCGGTAGACCCTGTGAAGGCAATAGTAATCATTTGTTTTTCTTTGGCCACTTCAAAAGCATTTACAATATTTTTACTGTTTCCTGACGTGCTTAATCCCACGAGAACATCCCCGGCATTGCCGATACCTTTTATCAATCTTGAATAAATAACATCATAGCTGTAATCATTGGCTACGGCAGTTATATAAGAAGTGTTGCAATGCAATGCTTCCGCGGGAAGCGCATCCCTGTCAGTGTAAAAACGGCCACTGAATTCGGCGGCAAGATGTTGCGCGTCTGAGGCGCTGCCGCCATTTCCGCAAAACAAAACTTTGTTGCCTTTTTCAAAAGCGTTCACCATCACGTTTACGCAATCCATCACGGTTTGTAAAATTTTTTCATCTGCAAGAATCAGCGTTTTTACATCTATAGACGCCTGGATAATATTTTTTATTTTGTTCATTGTAGTATTTAATTTATTGTTTTATGCACACCAGGTTGTTAATCCGAATTTAGTAAATGTGTAATTTTTTACTTCTCCGCCAAATTTATGCAATTCTTCTATAACTGCATGATGTGTATTTCCGGGGCAATAGAATATCATAAATCCGCCGCCGCCCGCACCACTTATTTTACCACCGGTAGCGCCTGCTTTTTTTCCGGCTTCATAAATTTCTTCAATGCGGCTGTTGCTGATGTTGTGTGCCATTCTTCGTTTCTGCTGAAATCCAAAATCCAATATCTCTCCAAATTCATTCAACCTTCCTTTCAACAAAGCTTCTTTCATCATCCGTGCCTGTTCCTTTAGCTGGTGCATGGCTTCAATACTTTTTTCATTTTTATTATTTACATTCTTTACCTGTTCATTAATAATTGAAGCGCTTTCGCGGCTGCTGGCAGTGAAGTAAAGCACGAGGTTATTTTCAAGTTCGTGCAAATACTCCGACTTAACGCGCAGGGGATTAACGATTACTTTATCACCTTCATAAAACTCCATAAAATTGACGCCACCAAACATCGCAGCATACTGATCCTGTTTTCCGCCGGTTAGCTGAAGGTCCTGCCTCTCAATCTGGTAAGCAAGATGTGCAATGTCATAATCGCCCAAAGGAAGTTTAAGCATTTCAACAAACGCGCCTATAATGGCAACAACCAATGTTGAAGAAGTGCCGAGACCTGACCCCGCCGGTGCGTCCACAAATGTTGACAGGCGGAACCCTGTTTGTGGCATACCAAAATCTCTTTGAATGCGGTTGTACACTCCTTTTAGTAAATCAAGCGTTCCATCAATCGGCAAACTTGACGCCCATTCAAAACGCTGCTCTTCTTTTCTGTCGAGCGCCTCAACTATAATCGTATTTTTTTCGATAAGTTCTATATTGGCATACGCGAACAGAGAAATGGTAGCATTTAAAATTGCGCCGCCATATTGGTCACTATATGGGCTTACATCTGTACCGCCACCGGCAAGGCCTATGCGTAAAGGTGCTTTACTTCGATAAATCATTTCTTTTTGTTTTAGTATTCCTGTAAATTTTATAGCTGATAAACAACATTAGATTTTATTTTAATAATCCCGTAATCGCCATTACCATATTTATCCAGCTATACTTTTTCTTTTCTTCGCGAAGGTG
>JBDTOV010000022.1:0-45782 GCA_039933035.1 Ginsengibacter sp.
ATGCGCATGCATATAAAAATAAGTACGATGGTTACGTATTTAATTCAGGTTATGGTGAAAGTAACTTTAAAGGAAGCATTGGTATTAACAGGCAATGGGGCTACTCCAGGATTATTTTGAGCAGCTTCGGTTTAAAAACGGGCATCGTGGAAGGCGGCCGGGATGAAGTAACGGGCCAGTTCAATAAACATGTAATGGCGTCTGATGGAAGCGACAGTGTTGAAATTGTTTCTCCTGGTGAATTAAAATCTTACACGCATAATTTAATCATTCACCAGCACATTCGCCATTACAAAGCAGTATGGGATAATAGTTTTGCCATTGGCAAAGGCAGGCTGGGCATTCGTTTAGGGTTCCAGGAAAATTTAAGACAGGAAGCCAACGATGCTACACTTGGTAACGTATACAACATCTATTATTTCTTAAACACTATTAATTATGATGTACGCTACAATTTTGCAGAAAGAAATCATTTTGAATTTTCTGTTGGGGCTAATGGAATGCAGCAATCATCAAAAAACAAGGGATTGTTGTTTTTAGTTCCGGCGTATAATTTATTTGACGTTGGCATATTTGCCATTGCAAAAAAATCATTTGATAATTTTTCAATTGCAGGTGGTTTGCGTTTCGATAACCGCACACTGCATGGCGATGATCTTTGGTTAGATGATGCCGGACTTGTAGTTCCATCCAACACGCCCGGTGCAACACATCGTTTCACTGCTTATAAGTCAGACTTCTCAGGTGTTTCGGGAAGTATAGGCGCTACTTATAATTTCTCCAAAACATTGTATGGAAAAATAAATTTCTCCAGGGCATTTCGTGCGCCAAACATTGCTGAAAGCGGGAGTAACGGGATACACGATGGCACACCATTTTATGAAATTGGCGACCCGACACTAAAACCGGAAACCAGCTTACAAATTGACGCTACGCTGGGCATTAACACAAAAGATATTTCTGCAGAACTAACGTTATTCGATAATAATATCAATAATTATATTTTCCCGGTTAAACTCGCAAGCGTTTTTGGCGGCGACTCTATCCGCACCGATGTTATGGCCGCAACAGACGGCCCAACGTTCAAATATATTTCCGGTGATGCAGTGCTTACAGGCGGTGAGCTTACATTGAACATTCATCCGCAAACTACGCCGTGGTTTCATTTTAATAATACGTTATCCGTACTGCGTGCTATTCAGAAAAAGCAACCAGATTCAACAAAATATTTACCTTATACACCACCGTATAAATTATATTCCGGGGTAGAATTTATAGCTAAAAAAGTGGGCAAGGCACTGGCTAATTCTTTTGTAAGAATTGATGTTGAAAATTATTTTAAACAAGATAAAATTTATTACAAGTTTGGTGATGAAACAGTAACCCCTGGCTATACGTTGCTTAATGTTGGGGTAGGAACTGATATCATTTCAAAAGGAAACCCCTTGTTCTCCATTTATATTTATGCGAGTAACCTTGCTGACGTGGCATATCAAAGCAACATGAGCCGCCTTAAATATGGTGATGAAAACGTGGTAACGGGAAGAATTGGCGTTTATGAAATGGGAAGAAATTTTGGTTTTAAAATTAATGTTCCAATAGATTTTAAGAAGTAGGGAGAAATTATTTTTTAAATGGAAAGTCTGAAATATTCAGGCTTTCCATTTTTTATTTCCTTTTTAGAAATAAAAAAAGTGCCGGCCAAATAAAGGCGCAAGCTATCATACCCGCTTAGTAACTTACAGCCATGCAAACAATCTCAAAACTTTGGGAAAGCAAAGTACTTATCCGCTTCTCTGATTGCGATCCCTTCAATCATTTAAATAATGCACGTTACATTGATTATTTCATCAATGCCCGTGAAGATCACCTCCTGGCAAATATGAATTTTAGTGTGTATCAATTTGCATCAGCATATGGCCTGGGCTGGGTAGTAAGTAAGAACCAGGTCGCTTACGTGAAGCCTGCCTTTCATATGGAGACTGTAGTTATAGACTATGCTCTCTTAAGATTGGGAACAACTGAAATTTTGGTTGAAATGAAAATGTGGAATGAGCGTTAGGACCAATTGAAATCTGTTCTCTGGACTCATTTAGTACATATAAATATTAAAACACAAAAGCCCGAAAATCATTCGCAAAACCTGCTGGATACTTTTAAGCCATTTGAAGATCCTATAGATTCCAACATAGGTTTTGATGAAAGGGTGAATCAGTTGAGGAAGAAGTGAAGTTTTGACTAAAAATTCTTTATCAAAGTTACTGCATTGCTTTCATTCCCGGGAGTTGCCTCGTCGCGAATCTTGATTGTTGGTCTATTTGTATTTCTTATTGCGATATCCTCAAAAATGACTCACTTGGAAGAAATTGCCATCGCATCATATGCTGTTATTATCTTCGCATTAATGAAGAAACAAAACATATATGATCACTACATGGAAGTATTGAATGACAGGTTATGTTCACTCCGGCAGGTATGTGAAGACTTGAAAGAAAGCAGCAGTAATGAAACAAAAAGTACCGCGGGTGATAAGCATGAAACGGCATTAGCCATGCTGCAGATAGAACAAGCCCGAATTGGCGCACAGTTGCAGGATATCAGGGAGAAAAAAGCTGCACTCGAAAAAATAGATCCTAAGTTGTCGTCTTCCACCATTGTACCCGGCAGTTTGGTTACCACTGACAAAGGGTATTTGTTTATCAGCATAGCCCTGGGTAAAGCAACCATACAAGGTGATGTCGTTTTTGCCCTTTCACCACAATCTCCTCTCGGTCAAAAAATGATGGGCCTATCGGTAAGTGATGTTGCAGAAATCAACCATAACCGATACGTGATCGAAAACATTGAATAATATTGCATTTGCCGGGGTCTGGATGAATAGTCATGATACTACTGTGGAAGTTAATGATATCTTCAATTTTCTTAATGAACCAAATCTATTTGAATTCTGATTCCATAAATTTACTCATGGCACTTAAACTTTATTCGAAAAAAGCTATTAGTCTGGTGGCACTTTTCATCTCCCCCTTTTTGAGTTGCATTCTATTTGCATACAATTTAAGGGACGTTGGTAAAGGTAAGGCAGGACCGCTTTTCATTATTGGGGCGCTCGTTTTGGCGGG
This sequence comes from Ginsengibacter sp., assembly GCA_039933035.1. GTDB lineage: Bacteria > Bacteroidota > Bacteroidia > Chitinophagales > Chitinophagaceae > Ginsengibacter. The sequence goes on from JBDTOV010000022.1 coordinate 3,123, forward strand.
ACTGATCCAACGAATTCTCCCAGGTATTAATCCAATCTTATCATTAGCAATACTAAATATCGTTGGAAGTTCATTATTAACCTATTACTTCTGGGGCAAATTTTTAGATGACTATGCTTATGAGAAAAGAAATCCGTGGATAGCAATATTTATTTTCTTAGGAATTATTATTTTAACCCTTTTGGTTGCATACTTAAAATTGAAACTTTATGATATTAATTAAACCAATTTTTTGAATTCAAAGGCTATAACTCCACGAAAATAGTGGATGAACTTTCTTCAGATAGAAAAGAAGATAGTAACAAAATTGTGTAACATGGTTCCAAAACACCTGCCAAACGATTTTAAAGTAGCGATGTCATACTGGCATCACTCATACATTTTCTGCTTATGTTCTGAATAAAATATTTTCCTTTTGGACTTAGGTAATATTTTCATAGTTACTTCACTTCCATCAGCCGCGTACTCCTGGTGGTAAACTGCAAAGCTTGCCTTCTTACCTTTTGTTTCGAGTGAATCATAAAACAAGCGGCTATAGTTTACCACTTCTTTTATAAGCTTTGTAATCTTTACGGCTGGTATCTTTCCTGTAACACTCAGCGGGTGGATGCCTGCCCGGTAAAGCGCCTCATTCCTTATTATATTCCCCACACCGGAAAATATTTTCTGATCCATCAATACATCATCAATGGTTTTGTCTTTTTGTTTTCTTATTAAAGTTTTTATATAAGCCGGGGCAAACTCTTTGCTTAATATATCAACCCGCCAGTCATAAATTTCGTTTAGTGCTGCCGTTAATTTTTCTGACCTAACAACATAGCCATTTATCTCACATTTACTAAATTCAAGATAAAAAGAGCGGTTAACTTTTTTGCGTTCATTTACCAACACATCACCAAAGAGGCCAAGATGCACCCTCACAGTGCCGTTCTCAAAAACAAACAACAAATGTTTTCCCCAGGTGCATATATCCAATAATTTTTTTCCTTTTATCCACTTTGTATTCATGGGGCCATAACCACCTGCCTTTGTAACCTTCTGGCCAATAAAAGGCGTTAACTGGTTTTTCAAATGGAGAATGGAGGGACCTTCCGGCATATAATAAAATTTATCAATAAAAATAAACAATAAACATTTGGAAAAAAGATACCCGGCGACATTATTGAATAATAAGTGTCTATAGGAAATTTATTTATTGTTATCATTGGCATGAGTGCTCACATTACTTTGAATCATTCGATCGTCTTCCTTTTTCATTAAGGGTTCATTCTTAATAAATATAAAAGCCACCAGGGCTGACAGCGCTGCGAGTGCAGCACATATGCGCATCACCTTTACGTAGGCATTTATAAATCCGTCTTTATAATCCCCTTCAATTTTTGTTTTGTTTTCACCGGTTATCAAGGAAGGAACTTTTGCATCTCCAAGATTTGCTGCCTGGGCGACCACCTCTTTTTTTACTTCTTCTCTTAAAGGAAAATCATTCATCCTGTGATTTAAAAATCCTGTAAAAAATAAAATAGCCAATGCTCCTATAATAGCATTTGCAAATACATTTGAAATACGGCTAATGGCATTATTAACGCCTGAAGCCGTACCTGAATAATGATTGGCAACAGAACCCATGACTGTTGTTGTAAGGGGCGTAACGGTAAAGGACATGCCCAGGCCAAATAAAAATATTCCCGGTAAAAAAGTTGTCCAGTAAGATGAGGGGCCGGTTGTTTGCCTGACAAAAGACAATAATAATAAGCCCACCGCAACAACAGCCGGCCCAAAAATAAGAAACCAGCGGGGCCCGTATATATCTACCAGCCCGCCGGACCATCTTGAAATGGTAATTAATAAAATTGTAAAAGGAAGTAAGGTAAGTCCGGCCTGCAACTGGCTATAGCCCTGAACCTGCACCATATTCAATGTGAGAAACAACATAGCGCAGGTAAGCGCCGCATATAAAAAAAATGTAAGCAGGTTGGCACCACTGAATGTTTTACTATTGAACAATTCCAGGGGCATCATAGGATGTTTGCTTTTGCGCTCAACGATTATAAAGATAATTGATGACAATAATCCCAGTGCAAGAGAAACGTATACCTCCCGGCTATTAAATCCTGCTTTCGGGATTTTTAAAAACCCATACGTCAATAGTGCAAGCCCGGCAACTATTGTAAGAGATCCTGCATAGTCCAATGAATGACCAGACGACTCATCGCGGCTTTCCGGTACTTTACGCCAAAGAATTATTAGTGATGTGATACCAATAGGAACATTTATAAAAAATATCATTCTCCATAATCCGGCATCGGCCAACGCACCGCCCAGTATCGGGCCACCGACAGTTACCATGGTGGTAATTGCTGACCAGGTTCCGATTGCTTTTCCTCTTTCATTTTTTCCAAAAGTTGAATTGATGATAGAAAGGCTCCCGGGTATCATTAATGCACCACCTATTCCCTGGATGGTTCTAAACATAATTATGTAAAAAACAGACGGGGCAAAACCACATGCAGCGGATGCGAGCATAAAAATAATTATGCCGGTCATGAATATTTTTTTTCGTCCGAGTGTATCACCCAATGAGCCGCCCGGTAAAATAAGCGCTGCCAGCATTAACAGGTAAGAATTCAATAGCCAGAACAAATCAGTACCTGTTGCATGTAAATCTTTTTGAAGAGAAGGCAACACTACATTTAATGCCGTACTATCAATAAAAGCCATTGCTGAGGCAAGTATTACGGAAGTCATGATCCATTTTCCTTCTGCGCTTGTAAGAGTAATGTTTTGCATGGTGGATTTTTCGGAATATGGAAGTTACTATTTCTTTTTATTCGTATTTTTTCATTTATACCCTGAAATTACAAATCTTATTTATTTTGGAAAGAATGGCACCACCTTATTTAGTTTTTTTTAGCGGCAGGCTTCACGTCATGACATGCTCCACTCTTTAAAAAGCTGATTATAATTTTCTTTTAACGGTATCGCGTACGCGAAATTTTGGACAAAAAGTATTTTTTTGAATAAAAAATAAAATTAAAAACGGTCCTGGCCTGGTGGGATTTTTTTCAATTGGTGTTCCAAATATAGTGTACACAAATGAAGCGTGGAGCTAAAATACTTTTTTAGCCGCCTCACCGTATATACTTGTGTATACAGTGGTTTCCCATTGTGATGTTAGTAATTCATCGTTTATCGAAAGGTTTTATGTATGCCGCCTTTAGATACTGTGCACTCTTACCCTTCTCTCAAAAGATTTTCGACAGTCCTGAGAGTCTATTCAACGATAACTTTTTACAATTTCCGGAACGAACTTCACTTTGAGATTCGGCACTTTTCTCTGTATACTTCTATACTTTCCCGGGTGCTATGGGTTCTTCTGATGAACACTCTTGTCTTTAGCCAAGCATTCATTCCAACCCGGCTCGTTCGGAGCGTTCATCCTATAGAAATATTCCATACACGACGCACCAAATAAAATGCCCCGAACATCCAGGGCATTTTAAGTTTAAAAAATCAAATATTAAAATATATATCTCACGCCAAGCTGCATCCCCCAGGTAGTACTGAAAGAGCTAACTTTCTGAAAAGGCTCCGTAACAAGTGACTTACTTTTGTCTGGGTTAGTTATCTCTGCCATTGTAAATGTAGGCGAGCCGCCTGTTGATGACTTTAATGAAAGAGGATTAATTACAGTGGTTTGGTCTCTGATACCCCAATTTCTGTCTATGAAGTTGGGAAGATTAATGATATCCGCGCTAAACTGTAAGGTGTGTTTTGTATTTCCTGTCTTAATATAAAAGTCCTGGAGGAAGCGCATATCAACTCTATTATACCAGGGCGCTAATGCAGAATTTCTTTCAGCATATTGCCCCTTATGACGGTCAAGGTAAGGAGAATTACTAACGAATTTGTCATAGGCTGCGGCCTGGTCTGCGATAGAATATTTAATGGATCCATCAGAGTTTTTTACATCAACGAAAGGTACGTTAGCGCCTTTTGCATAAATGTACATCAGGTCAGAAGCATTATTTCCATCATTATTAAGGTCACCACCTACAAGGAATGAATACTTAAACTGCGCCGCACCTTCGTAGAACAGGGAAACGGTGGTAGCAAGATGATTGGCATATTCAAATCTATAGGAAATACTGCCGACAACTCTGTGCGGTATTGAATATGAAGAATTATATAATTCTTCATTGTTTGGCGTGCCTACATTTTGAATAGATTCCCAGGCCGAGGTTGCCCGTGAGCCTGGGTTTGGACTGATCTCAGTTGCCAAAGTGTAAGTGTAGGCTAGTGCGCCAAAGAGGCCTTTTGAAAAGGTTTTTGAAATTTGGGCCGTTGCTGAAAAAGAATATCCCTTTTTCGTATTTTCTAAAATTACATCTTCCCCTAAATTAGGGCTGGCATATAAATTTCTATCCGAAGAAGAAAGAAAATAATCCCTGTTGTCAAGCCCCGATAATTTGCCATTAGGTTCTTTAAGATTTCCATTACGCATTTTTACACCATTAATATCTTTTGTATATAATATATCTACGCTGGCCGCAAGTCCGTTTCCAAGTTGCTTGTCAATTCCAAAGTTCGTCCTGAAAACTTGTGGAAACTTAAAATTCGGATCTATCAACACAAAATTTGATGGAGCTGTTGGCGTAATGGTTCCGGGGAATTTGGAAATATAAGCATCAGGATCAGGATTAAAAGTAATACCTGCAAGTTCAGCTTTTGTTTTTAAGGATGTACCGTTTTGGTAAACCCCACTGTTACTTGGTAAGTTGGTAAGGAATACAAAAGGAATTTTGCCGGTAAATATGCCTGTACCTCCACGCAATACAAGGTCATCTTCACCAGGCACTTTCCACCTAAATCCGACACGAGGCGACAACAGTAAGGTTGCCTTAGGCCATTTTCCGGTACTATAGTTAACCATGTTGCCATCCTGGTCGGGAAACTTAAGCGCATCAATGGCGGGATTGGCAATTGGTTGTTTTAAATAAGTAGGAACGTCGCCCCGTACCCCATAAGTTAATTTGAAATTTGGATTGATATTAAATTCATCTTGTAAATAAACACCTAATTGTCCAAGCTTTAGATCAGCAGAAAAAACCTTGGGTTGACCTGGTACTAATGAATAGGTATAAGCGAAAAATGCGGGAGGCGCATCTGTTACAAACTCGTTAAGTGTATTATAGATGTAATAACCTTCTGATCCCTGCATAAAAGCGTTTCCCACTTTTTGATATTCATAAGTGGCCCCGGTAGTTATGGTATGCTTTCCCGTGTAAATAGTAAAGTTATCGGTAATGGAAGCGATATTATTTACCACTTCATTGTTCCTGGTAAATGGATCTGTTCCTGCGCTCATGTAATTTCTTCCACCCGTAACACCCGGCACAGTACTATCAGCATTGAATATCTCAATTGTAGGGAAAATGCCGGCAGGACTGTTTCTTACATCATTAATGTGCGTATAAGTTAGCAGCAGTTGATTTGAAATGTGGCTATTAAATGTACTGTTCAGTTCTATTGTTCCGGATTGAACTATATGATCCGTTGCATAGTCAGAATTTGAAAACCCAATTGATTGAGCACTGTTCCTGTTGTTGGGTAGCCTGGAGGTAGGTCCGATTGTTTTGCCATTAAGAGGATTAGTGATTGTAAAACCGCCACCGTTAGGTACGCTGCTTCCGTTTAGTGGAGATTGGTCTGATCCTTTAAAGTCGCTGTATTTCAAAACTAATTTTTGCTTGTCACTTATATTCCAGTCTATCTTACCTAATAGCTTCCTGTTTTTAGTTACAAAATTTGGGCGGTTATCATAACCTCCCGCGTCATAACCATATTTTGTTTTTAAAATATTCCTGAATTTGTCTAATGAATCTTTTGGGGCAAATGACGCCGTTCCAGATGCGCTTGATCCCGTAGGTACGTATGTGTTCGGATTAGGCGCAGAAGAATTTTCCCACTCGGCATTTGCAAAAAAGAATAATTTATTTTTGATAATCGGGCCTCCCAAAGTAGCCCCATATACTTTGTTTTTTTGAGGAGTTGGCGTAAGTTCTGATTTGCCGGCATATTTACCATTAAAGCTTTGATCGCGATAAAAGCCATAAGCCGATCCATGAAAAGTATTAGTACCGCTTTTTGTAATAACATTTAAACCAGCACCGGTAAAGCCGGACTGCCTTACATCATAAGGAGCGATATTCACTGAAATCTCATCAAACGATTCAATAGAAATAGGGCTTGCGCCGCCGCCCGGAAGCGGATCAGTACTTAATCCAAAGTTGTTATTGAGGTTTGCACCATCAACCTGCAGATTATTGAATCTGCCATCCCGGCCGGCGAAGCCATTGCCATTTGCCTGGGGAGTAAGACGTGTAAAATCCGTGATACTTCTTGATAGGGATGGAAGTGTGGCGATCTGCTGAGCATTGAATACGGTACTCGCACCGGTCTTTGCCCTTGCCCTGCCCCTATTTGCGGCAGTAATAGTAATTTCATTCAGCACAGTACTTTTAGTAGAAAGTACCGCATCAGCATTAAAAGGCTCACCTAATATAAGATTTACATTGCTTATAGTTTGGGGTGAATATCCAATGTAGTTTACAGTAATTTGGTATGGTCCGCCGATTCTTGTATTCGGGATGGTGAAGTTGCCATCTTTTTTTGAGATGGTAATGTACCTGGTTCCCGAAGGCTGATGTATGGCTGTAACTGTTGCTCCTTCCAGAGGAGCTCCGTTATCAGATTTTACGAAGCCGACAATACTACTGGTAGTAACCTGCGCCTGCATTAAAAAAGGGGTGAATAGTGCTGCAAAGAATAATGGAAAAAGTCTTTTGGGATTCATAGTAGTTTTTTGTTTTAAGGGGCAAAGGAAATAAATAATCTTTAATTTGCCGTTAACATTTATTAACAAACTAAAGGCAATTTTTGGATCCCAATCGCTGCTTTTTGCGGGTTAAGAAATTATTAAGCCCGCGGAAATATTTCATAATAAATGATTTGTAAGAGGACTCTATTCTCATAAATACTCCAGGCAAGCATTGTCTCAAGCCGCTGCTACCTGTCTTTTTTTTAGGATATCTACAATTTTAGCATGTTTTCAATAATTGAGGATTTACATTGAACTATCTTTGCAAAATAATCATTATGATATGTTAGATACTATTGAATCAGCCATTGATGACATAAAAAATGGAAAGCTGGTAATTGTTGTGGATGATGAGGAACGCGAAAACGAAGGAGACTTCATTACCTCGGCTAAAAATGTAACTCCCGAAATTATAAATTTCATGAGCAGGTATGGGCGTGGCCTGATTTGTATGCCGGTTTCTGAAAAGAGGTGCGATGAGTTGCAACTTAATCTGATGGTCAACAATAATACCGCTCTGCATGCAACCCCTTTTACAGTTAGCGTGGATCTATTAGGGCATGGCTGCACCACCGGAATCTCAGTGTATGACCGGGCAAAAACAGTACGGGCCATTAATGATCCTGAAACTAAACCTGAAGACCTGGCAAGGCCGGGACATATTTTCCCGTTGAGGGCAAAAAACGGCGGGGTTTTAAGAAGAACCGGGCATACAGAGGCAACCATCGACCTGGCAAAACTGGCCGGCCATGGAGATGCGGGTGTTTTGGTTGAAATAATGAACGAGGATGGCACAATGGCAAGACTACCCGAGCTTAGGCTCATTGCTAAACAACACAACCTGAAGCTGATTTCTATCAAAGATCTTATTGCCTACCGGCTTAAAATGGAATCCCTGATAAAGGAAGATGTTCGGGTAAAAATGCCAACAAAATACGGCACTTTTGAATTAATTGCTTATAAGCAGCTTAATACAGGCGAAGTTCATATGGCGCTCAAGAAAGGTGATTGGGAAAAGGATGAAGCAGTACTGGTACGGGTACATTCCAGTTGTATGACCGGCGACATTTTAGGCTCGTTGCGCTGTGATTGCGGCGACCAGTTGCACGCAGCATTGAAAATGGTAGAAAACGAAGGTAAAGGTGTGGTGTTATATATGAACCAGGAAGGAAGAGGCATTGGCTTACTGAATAAACTAAAAGCATACAAACTACAGGAAGCAGGATTAGATACCGTGGAAGCGAATATAAAATTAGGCTTCGGAATGGATGAAAGAGACTACGGAGTCGGTGCGCAAATATTAAGAGAATTGGGTATTTCAAAAATAAAACTTATCAGCAACAACCCAAGAAAAAGGGCAGGGTTGCTGGGCTACGGACTTGAAATTGTGGATACTGTTCCCATCGAGATCAAGCCCAATTCATTTAACGAAAAATACCTCACTACAAAAAGAGATAAACTGGGACACAACATTTTGCAAACAGGAAAAATATGACGGGATTGTACCTGGATTAATACATAGTCCACTTCACGTATTGTTATGCGGTATTATCAACGCCACTTGCTTATAAGCAATTCTGTTAATTCATTTTTCTACAAATTCCTTTAGGCCCGTACCGATAATATGATTCCAGCCGGCAGCAAAATTTTCCTTGGTAAAATCAGGTTCGGCTGGAAAGCTTTCAAGGCCGGCATGGGTTAATCGTAGCCTCGTTGTATCACCTTCAGCAAATAGTTCAAATGTTACAAAAGAAATCCCGGGATACCCATCGTATCGCCAACTGTACGAAAGCTTTTTGGCAATGATCACTTCTGTTATTTTGCAGAGATGCAGGTAATTTTTTTCGGGTGTTCCCCCTGTGAATTGAAATTCAAATCCGACCTCAGGCTTAAATGATGCAATATCAAAATACCATTCCTTCATCTGGTCTTTGTCTGTGATAGCTTTCCATACTATATCAACGGAAGCTTTATATATACGCTCAATTATAAATGATTCCTGTGTCATTTTTTCATTTTTTTATTTTCGGATGTAGGTTTTTGCGCTAAAAATCTTTCCAGGCTATTCAATTTGGCATTCCAGAAATGCTTATACTGTTCAGTCCACAAATTTACTTCCTGCAAGGGTTCGGGGCACATTTTACAATAACGCTCCCTGCCTTCCTGCCTGATAATTATAAGGCCACATTCCCGGAGAATTTTAATATGTTTTGAAATCGCTGGACGACTGATACTAAAATTTTCCGCAACACCATTTAGCGTTAGTGGCTCATGGGCTAAAAGGCCGATTATTTGTCGCCTCGTAGGATCAGCAATTGCCTGGAAAACATCTCTTCTCATATTTATGTAACATTTCGGTTACAAATATATAGGAAACCGTTCAGTTACGTAAAAGATAGTAAAAAATATTTGGTTATTTGACCTGGGGTGACCGGGATCATTTATGAAACCGGTTGACAGCCGCGTATAAAAGTCAAAATCAAGCAAAAAGCGGGTGATGTTTGCCGGGGAAATACCCACAGGAAAAAATAATAAATTGAATATTCGCGAGGTTTTACGGAGGGAAATCAGTAAACCGTATGGAATTGTCGGGTATTTAATTGATGTTGATGCTGAGGATTCGTCACGGCTTCTGTTAGTTAATTAGTTGCTCCAGTTTTTTTTGATTGATAATAATAATGCTGCCATCTTTTATTTCTATGAGTTTTTCGCTGCGAAAATCACTGAGCGTCCGGATAAGAGATTCCGTAGCTGTTCCTGCAATGGTAGCCAATCCTTCGCGGCTGATATCAATGACAAAATTTTCTGCATTGGCATCATTATATTTTTTTTGTAACAGTACCAGGGCTTCTGCCACTTTCTTGCGGAGCGAATTATACGCAATGCCTAATAGTTGGTTTTCTTTGGCAACTATATTTTTAGCAAGCAGCCCGATAAATTTTTGCGCAACTTCTTTATTATTATAAATGAGGTCTTCGAAATCTTCCCGCGGTATTACCGCCAGTTCCGTTTCTTCTAACGCCTCTGCGGTATCTTTATATACGGTTCCTTCCAGCAGGGCAACATAACCAAGAAAGTCGCCGGGGCTAAAAAGATCTGTAACCAGGGCCTTGCTATCTTCATTGGTTTTGTATGTTTTTATTTTACCTTTTATAACGTAGTACAACCTGTTGGGATGATTGCCCTCAGAATACACCATTTGTCTTTTCTTATACGTGTTAAGGCTGCGACCTTCTGTAAGAGATTGTAAAACGTTATTGCCAAAAGATGCCTGCATTAAGTGTTCTAGTCCCTCAATACCGGGCGTAAACTCCTGTTTCAGCAACTCAAGTTTCTTCAGGCGGCTGTCCACGGAATTGAGCAGTTCGGTGCCATTAAAGGGTTTCGTGATATAATCATCGGCCCCAATTTCCATACCTCTCCGAAAATCATTGCGTTCTGTTTTGGCCGTCAGGAAAATGAAGGGAGTATTTTTTATGGACTCATTTTTATGTATGGCATGAAGCACACCGTATCCATCGAGCACCGGCATCATAATATCACAGATAATTAAATCCGGTTTATGTTCCATCGCTTTTTCTACACCAATTTTACCGTTCTCTGCCAGTATCACATGGTAGTTTGACAGCTCCAGGATCTCCGCGGTGTTGTTGCGAATATCATCATTATCTTCTATGAGTAAAATCGTTTTCATTTAACCTGTTTTAGTGTCGAAAGTAATAATAAATTCAGTTCCTTTTTCCAGTTCACTTTTACATTCCACTATGCCATTCATCAGCTCGGCGTATTTGGAAATAATGTGCAAACCCAGTCCTGTGCCCTGTATATTACCCGCGTTGGCACCGCGGAAAAAACGCTCCATCAGGTGTTTCTGATCCTCCCGGGAAATACCAATACCATGATCTTTCACTGAAATAATAACCTGTTGCTTGTTACGAATGGTCTTAATATCAATAACTCCTGTTTCGGGAGAAAATTTGCTGGCGTTAGAAACCAAATTCATTATAATATGTTTAAGAAGCGACATATCCAGTAATACGTCTGTTTTTCCTTCATGATGATAACATATCTTTTGTTGTTTTTTCAGGTTGTTTTTTATTTCTACCGTTATGGCCATAATCGCTTGCTGGATATTAAAATCAGTAAGCCTTACCTGTATTTTCCCCTCTTCAATTTTCCCCACGCTCAAAAAATCATTCAGGATATCGGTAAGCATATTTACCGAGGAAAAAATGCGCTGGAGATGTTTCTCACGTTTTGGCTGATCTTCAGCAGCGGTGTATTTCTCTATTAAATATGCTGATGAAAGGATTGTGCTAAGCGGCGTGCGAAATTCGTGTGAAGCCATAGAAACAAATCTTGATTTTAGTTCGCTTAAATCCTTCTCTTTTTCCAGTGCTATTTCCAGTTGCTGCAGGATTTCTTCCAGTACTTTTGTACGTTCCTGTACTGTTGTTTCGAGTTCATCATTCAATTTTACAAAATCTGCTTCCGCTTTTTTTCTTACCGCTATATCACTTACAAAGGCGATCACATTTTTATCGCCATTATTTTGATAAGCGCTTAAGCTTACCTCAACAGGAAATTCTGTTCCATCTTTTTTCACCGCAAACAGGTCCATACCCACTCCCATAGGCCGGCTTCTGGGATGACTGATGTAAGTGTTTCTATGATGAACGTGATTAGAATGATAACGTTGCGGAATAAGTACTTCAATCGGCCGGCCGATTACCTCCTCTATGGTATAACCAAAGAGCTTAAGTGCAAAGGGATTCACTGATAAAATGGCGGCGTCGCTATTTAAAACAACTATTCCAAGGGAAGCATGATTGAACAGTGCTTCATAACGATGAGTTTCATTGATACTGTTCTGAGGCATAGCTATATTTAATGGCAAATCCGGGGGGAAATTTATCAAAAAAATCTTCTTTTTTAAAAAATAATTCCCTTTACAATACGCATAAAGAGACATTTAACATATGATAAAGGTATGCTTTCCTAATTAGGATTGAGTCACTCTTGTATTCCTCGCATTTTATTATCAAAGAAAAATAATATTACGGAATGAGTGATCGGGAATAAAATCTTTCATACTTTTTAACCGGCGGCAGAAATGAAATGATATTTATTCATTATTTGCTGGTACCATTATCGGGTGGGATTAATGCCAAATCGTTACCGGATGCGGCAAGGTGCTTTGCCGAAAACCTACATTGGCCCGTTTCATTTGTTTTTTTCTCCATGCGTCCAACAAAATATACTTGATAAAATTATTCTTCTTTTTCAACTGTAATAGAACATTCACCAATTAAGGCAGCCAGCGCTCCAATAGCTGCAAGTACCGGAGCAAACAAGGTGCCTACCACACCGATAGTCAGGGGAAAACTCATCAGGTCTTTGCCAGCTTTGTCGTGAATAGTAATTTTATTTACATTACCTTTTTTTATCAGTTCTTCTATTGTATTGACCAGGTTTTCCCCGGTGGTGATGATAGTTTCCTTTAATGTCTTTTTCATATTGGTTATATTTATTAAATAGATCGTACAAAAGTAATGAGCTATTTTTTATGAGGTGGAATACAAAACAAAAAATTTCTTATTGGTGAAGCACGAATAAGCGAATACAACCCTATTTTGGAAGTCTAGATATGAAGCGCCATTACCGGAACGTGGCTATGCAATACCAGTTGCCTTGAATGGCTTTTGTGGAATAATGCTAACAATCCGTGTCTTTTTGGTAATACGACCAACAGATCAATGTCGTTTTTTTTAACAAAATCTATAATTCCTTTATCGGCATTGTCGTTGGTAATAAAATGACAGGTAGCTTTCACCGGTTCCAATATTTTCTGCAGTGTTTCCGATTCAGAAACCAGGTCGGGATGAAAAACATCCTTTTTACCGGTGTTGAGAACAAGTAACTTCGCATTAAAGTCTGTGACCAGTCTCTTAATTTCATCCACAGGTGTGGAGTCTTCAACTTCATCAAGATCGCAGGCAAACCCTATTTTTTTGATTGATGAAAAAGCGGCTCCCGTTGGTACCGTAATTAACGGCCACATCAAATTCTTTGTAGCGTATACGGTATGGCCGCCAAATACCATTCGCTCTGCTGCCGATTTCCCCTGGCTTCCCATAACAACGGTATAGGGTTTCATTTGTTCACAAACGATCTCCAATTCCTCAAAAAAAGCACCCATTCTTATTTGGGTTCCAATGAACGCTTTGCATTTAGTTCTTATGGTTAAATCTCTTTTTAGTTCAATCATATTTATTTCTACGTTGCCGAAAATATCCTCGTCATCTCCCGTCAACGGTATTTCGCTATATACATCAGGCATATGGTATACATACAACAGCAATATATTTGCATTAATAGCAACAGCCATATCTGCGGCATAATTAGCGGCGTTTAAAGCTGCGGGAGAAAAATCTGTAGCGACCAGTATCGTTTTCACAAGCTTAATTTTTATTAATGATTATAATTCCTTTCAATAATTTTGTACAAGTGCAATGTGATGATAATTTTTCAGCAAATTTGCATCGGCAAATTCTACATCGCCGCCACTTTCGAGCACCTTTTCTATTATATCGTCAACCGCATCTTTTATGTACGAAAATTCATCGTAATGTTTGGTCTCTTTGTAATGGATATCATCGTCTCTTTCTTTGTTAACATCATATATATACTTGTTTTCTACCAGCAGCAGGCTGCTATTACGGTTCATCGCTTCACGCCACACATTGCCCATTCCAAAAGTCAGCTTTTTATCACCGGCAGCTTTTTCCAGTTGGTTCATCAAATCTTTTTCTCTTACCTTTTTCCAGTCATTTACGTATGGATTCAATATCTCTTTAAGCTGCGTTAAAGTTGTCTTGTCATAGTTGCCAGGCACATAATCAATAACTGCTGCTTCATGTTTAGTACAATTTTTGAAATGCCCTATCATTTTATCAGAACCCAACACAAACAAAGGAAGATGGTATGCCTTGAGTATAATATTCAATGTGGTATCAATATGATGTAAAAATTTGTCCATGAGGATTTTTCCACGACCGACGGTATCGCAAAAATTATCAGCTTTTCCCGGCACTTTGATTAGGGAAGCATATACCCGCTCAGGCGTGTCGGATATAATTTTTACAAACGAGTCTGTGTTGCCCAGATACATCCTGCTTTCCTTATCACTCAGCAGGAGTATAAGGTATTTATGCAACTGCTTTTTACTGTTTACCAGGTCGCGTATCTCGAACGAATCATCAACAATAATCTTTTCTTCTACAGCGATATCGAGATACAATATTTTTTCAAAAACAGGCGATACATAAATGGCAATACTCTTTTTATGTGTATTAAAATTAAGCTCCCTTAAAATAGCCCGTAGCTTCCACATAACCAGCATACATACTTCATCCGGATAGCTTTTTTGTAATTTCAGTTCCACCTTATTTGCTGCGGCTTTCAACACATTCTTTAGTTCGGACTTTGAACTCATTTTCGGTTCAAAAGGCATAAAAATGGAAATCGCCGGACGATAGTTTTCCGCCTCTGACTTATCATCTTTCCGGGCGGTTATAGCTGTCTGCATCATATATTATTTAGATCTTAAAATTATTCCTAACTACGGTCAAAAACACTGACAGCTATCATCATGAAATTTGATTATTCTCATATATGATCCAAAATTTTCGTTCCTTTATTCCAGGGAACTATTCAGCAAGTTTCCCATTGAAAACATGAGGATAACGGGGCACGGTATACAGCCCTTCTTTATTTTTTAATCCGGCTTTACACAGCAACTGTGCACCACTTTATTTTGAACGTCAACTTTTGGACTGAGATAGGGTATTCCCAATCCCATGCCACGCAGGATGAGCAGGCATGCCATCAACATCGTCATATATGGATATACCCTGCGGATTTTTTGCCGAAGACTGATGCTAATGTAGTTTCCGAAAAATGCTATACTCCACATCATAGGCAATGTTCCCAAACCAAAAAATATCATAAAAGAAACACTGTTTACAACATCACCGGCGGCTACCGCTACAGCTGCCGCCATGTATACCAGGCCACAAGGAAGTAAACCATTTAATAAGCCTATTGAAAATAAAGAGGAGTAATTTTTTCTCAAAAAAAGTTTCCCCAGGGCAGAACGTATTTTTCCAAAAAATGCGAGGATCACATTTTTATTATTAAAAGAGGAAGATATTCTTTTAGGCAACACAATAAAAATGATAATCAGTGCGCCCAATATTACTGAAAGCCATTGCTGATAACCGAATAATGCAACACTTTTGCCAATAATACCAAATAACAAACCAAATATGGCATAGGTAACAATGCGTCCCGCGTTATATAACAAAGCCCCGGAAAATTTGCTCCAAAAGCTATTGCTGCTTAAGGGAAGTGATAATGCGATGGGGCCACACATACCCACGCAATGAAAGCTCCCCAGCAATCCAACAGTAAACGCAGCAATGATTAGCTGGAACATGAGATTTACATTGTTTTTAATAACACTTTTTCTTCAAAATAATAGCTGACCCCATCTGCCTGCCAGCTCAGGTGCAATTCATAAAGGCCCTTTTGCATGGTTTGAAGTGGTACTATTACCGGTGCATCCCGGGTAGAAAAGCTTTGTTTCAGATCTTTATCTTCATCAGACGGGCAATACAACAACACGTCACCGGTAATTTTTTTCCCTGAAAAATCTTTTGGAAAAAAAACAATAAACCGGTTACCTGTTATTTCATATTTAACCGGTTCAGATAAAACATTCGCACGGTTCGTTTCATCAATCTGTTGCTGATACTTTAGTTCTTTTCCGTAGTAATCAGTAGTCACCAGGTCAATTTTTTGACTGGATGATTTAAAAACAAGAAACAGGATACCCGAAACAAATACCGCGTACACCAAAAGTATTTTATAGCCCCAGTTCATAATAAATTTTTTATCAGTTATAAATTTCAGGACCTATAAAATTGGCCGTGATGGTTTTTATTTTTTTATTGTTTTCGTACATGCCGATCTCCAGCTCCGTCTTCCATCCCTTAATATCACTTCGGTTAAGTTTTATGAAAAATTGTAAATGAGAATAATCTTCTTTTTTTACCAGTAAACTGCTGCTGCCCACGAGTTCTATTTCACCTTTTATATTTTCAAGCTTTAAAGAAAACGGGATGTCCTTGTGGGTCTTGTTGGCTAGTTTTAAGTTATAAAGATTACTGATGCGGCCATCTGGCAGAGACGTATAGGTCATACCCGCAGTACGCATCAACCGAGCATCTAAATCGGTACGGCTTACCAAAAGAAAAACAAGCAGCGCTAATAACAATGCGAGTACGCCCGAGTAGGCTTTTATTCTTGCTGAAAATTTTAATTGCACACCCTTCACAATACTGTTTTCCGAGGCATACCGTATCAATCCTTCAGGCTTGTGAACGCTCGTCATGATTGCATCGCATGCATCAATACAGGCAGTACAGTTCACACATTCCAGTTGGGTTCCGTTGCGTATATCTATACCGGTAGGGCATACACGCACACAGGCGAAGCAATCAATACAATCCCCTTGCGGCACTATCGTTTCCATCTTTTGTGCAAGGCTTTTGCAGGCGCCATCTTCTTTGCAATCCGTACATGTACAATCGTGGTCATCTTTCTTTTTTAATTTACCTCTTGGCTCTCCGCGCAAACGGTCATAGGCCACCACTATTGAATTTTTATCCAACAGTACACCCTGCAATCTTCCATAAGGACAAACTACGATGCATGCCTGTTCCCTGAACCACCAAAACACGAAGAAAAATACAGTAGTAAAAATGAACAGGGAAACCAGCGTACCAATATGTGCGGGTGGATTTTTTAAATAACTCAGCAACTCATCCATACTAATGAGGTAAGCAAGAAAAAAATTGGCAATGATAAATGATATCGCATAAAATATAATAAACTTACCTACCCGCTTTTTTATTTTTTCCGCATTCCAGGGCATTGCCTTCAATTGTTTCTGCCGGCCGGAATCGCCGTCAATCCAATATTCAATTTTACGAAAAACCATCTCCAGAAAAACCGTTTGCGGGCAGGCCCAACCGCAGAATACGCGACCAAATACTACTGTAAATAGAATTATAAATACAACGAAGGTGAGCATGGCGATGCCAAAAATGAAAAAATCCTGCGGCCAGAAAACCATCCCAAATATGATGAACTTCCGTTCCAGCACATTGAGCATTAGCAGGGGTTCACCGTTAACTTTTATAAAAGGAAGGGTAAAAAAAACTGCGAGATAAAAAATACTAAACCGGGTTCTTAGATTATAAAACTTCCCCTTTGGCTTTTTAGGATTGATAAAATTCCTCTTACCTTCTTTGCTTATGGTTGCCACCGAGTCTCTATAGCTTCCTTTTTGATCCTGTATAATAGTTGCTTCCATATAAAAATTTTTATTCCCTTGCGGCTACTTTATAGCCTGGATTGTATCCGAATACATCGTGGTTGATCCTGAATTTATTTTTGATAGTGAACTATCGGTTTTACCTGCATTGCCTGAGTCGCCTGGAATGGACCCTGCTGACGAATCTGCATATAAGTCCCCCTGCGGCGCTTTTGCATTTGGTGGATTGGTGCCGTGTAATGATTTTACATAGCTGGCGAGGTAACTGATTTCTTTCGGTGTATATACTGTCGCCCACGATTGCATTCCTTTATCAGGATATCCAATTTTAATAGAGCGATACATATCATTTAATGACCCCTTGTGCAACCAATAATTGTCAGTAAGGTTAGGGCCGGCACCTCCCTCCCCCAATTTACCATGACAGGCAAAGCATTTGGTGGTAAAAATTTCTTTGGCAATGGCTAACCCGCCGGCGTCGGCTTCAGGTACATTATTTTCATCTATTTTATCTTTATTGTTCGCTTCATACATTTCTTTTTCTATTCGCGCATTCGCCATCTCAGCAGTATATTCTTCTGTCGGGTTTTTTCCGTAACCAAATACATGAAAGTTCAGCAGGTAAATAATGGCTATTCCAATTGTTATGTAAAAACCATATTTCCACCAGGGTGGTAATGGGTTATCCAGTTCCCTGATGCCATCATAGTCATGATCCAGCATCACGTCTGCTTCCTGCTCTACCGGGGCTGCTTTGGTTAATTTTTTACCGAGAGTTGCCCACCAAATGTTGAATTTGTTTATCCTGGCAGGCGCTGCAGCTTTTTGAGGTAATAACGCTTTATAAAACCCCCTGATAGAAAATACAAGAAATAAAATGACAAACAGTTCTATAACTATTACACTCACGAGGATATAAAATGTAGTAGCAGAAAGGCCGCCATAATTAGGCAACACTTTTACGGCGCCGGTAGTGGCTGTGTCCTGGGCGGAAGAAACCTTTGCTGCGAATGCCAATAACGTTACCAATAGTACGGGCAGCAATTTGCCTGCTCCTTTGTTTTTTTCTATTACCTGGCGGCCTAGTACGGCCAGTGCGCGACTGAGACCCCATATTACAAAAAGAAACACAACCATCATTATCACCAAAAGAATTTCCAGTTGATTATATCCGGAAGAGGAAGCTTGTGTGGCTGTTGCTTGCTGTGCCATGGCAGGTAATGCAGCCAAAAGCACGGCCAGTGAGAGTATATTTTTTTTATTTATTAAATGAATACAATGCATACTAATTTAATTTATAAGGTTGAGTCAGTTATATCGTCGTTATCAAAAGGAATGTTGGACAATTCGTCTATCTTTTCTTTGCTCATTTTTTTTACCAAAACTAACAGCACAATAAAAAACACGAGAAAAATAAATAGTGAAATAAATGCATAGACGTTGACCCCTTTTATGGTCTCTGCATATTGTTGTATGAATTTAAACATGGCTTATTTATTATAGGTGGCTGTTTTATTTTTACTAATATCAGTTCCCATGCGTTGTAAGTAAGCAATTAGTGCAATCACCTCTTTTTTAGGCGATACACGAATGCTGTCGCCAAGCAGGTTGCTAGAAATTTGTTTTGCCTGGATGTCAAGGTCTGCCATGGCATTTTGCTCGTACCCTTTTGGATACGGTACGCCCAGCGATATCATTGCATGAATTTTTGCCGGCAGGTCGGAAGTATCTAAATCGTCCCGGAGCAAAAAAGCATACGAAGGCATAACAGAACCTTCACTCATGGAAGATGGCTCACGGAAGTGCCTGAAGTGCCAGCCATCGGTCTTTTTAAGATTACCGGTTCCTTCTCTTGCCAGGTCAGGACCTGTACGCTTACTGCCCCATTGAAACGGATGGTCATAAACAAATTCCCCGGCTTTTGAATATTCACCGTAGCGTTCCGTCTCGCTTCTGAAAGGCCGTATCATTTGAGAGTGGCAGAGATAGCATCCTTCCCGCACATAAATATCCCTACCCTCCAATTCCAGCGGCGTGTATGGTTTTACGCTGCTGATAGTAGGCACATTTGATTTTATTAAAAACGTAGGAACCAGTTCAATAATACCACCAATTAAAATAACCACGAGACTAAAAACCATAAATTGTACAGGCCTTCTTTCAAGCCGCCTGTGCCAATGCTCCCCTATTGGCGTTTTATATTCCTTTTGTAATGGCGCAGCTTCCGCGGCTTCATTGGCAACTAATTTTCCTGCTTTTACCGTTTTAAATAAATTATATATCATAAATATAACCCCTACCAGGTATAGGATGCCGCCCAAAGAACGCATGGCATAAAAAGGTTTCATATACGTAACTGTTTCAAGAAACGTATATTTTAACTGGCCGGCTTCCGTGAATTGTTTCCACATGGAACTTTGCGTAAACCCGGCCCAGTACATGGGTACCGCATAAAATAAAATACCCAGGGTGCCCAGCCAAAAATGAATATTGGCGATTTTTTTTGAGTACAGATCTGTTTTAAAAATTCTTGGTATCAGCCAGTATAAAATGCCGAAGGTGAGCATTCCATTCCAGCCTAAAGCGCCAATGTGTACATGTGCAATAATCCAATCAGTATAATGTGATACGGCGCTGACACTTTTTAATGAAAGCATCGGGCCTTCAAAAGTAGCCATGCCATACGCAGTCACTGCTACAACCATAAATTTCAGAATTACATCATCACGTACCCGGTCCCATGCGCCGCGAAGCGTAAGCAACCCATTGATCATACCACCCCAACTTGGGAAAATCAGCATAACAGAAAAGACAATACCCAGGGATTGCGCCCAGTTAGGCAAGGCGGTATATAATAAGTGGTGAGGGCCTGCCCAGATGTATAAAAATATTAATGCCCAAAAGTGGATAATGGAAAGCTTATAAGAATACACCGGGCGGTTGGCTGCTTTAGGTAAAAAATAATACATCAGTCCTAAGTAGGGCGTTGTTAAAAAAAATGCCACTGCATTATGACCATACCACCATTGAACCAGGGCGTCCTGAACGCCGGCATAGAAACTATAGCTTTTTAACCAGGTATAAGGCAATTCACCGGAACGCACAATATGCAAAACCGCTACAGTAACGAATGTGGCGATATAGAACCATATCGCTACATACAAATGTTTTTCCCTTCTTTTGATAATGGTACCAAACATATTCCAGCCAAATATTACCCATATGATGGTAATAGCAACATCTATGGGCCATATCAATTCCGCATATTCCCCGCTGTTGGTAAGCCCCAATGGAAGTGTAATGGCTGCTGCAACTATTATTAATTGCCAGCCCCAAAAATGAATGTAACTCAGTTTATCACTGAACATCCTTGCCTTACAGAGGCGCTGCAATGAATAATATACGCCCATAAAAATACCATTGCCTACGAATGCGAAAATTACAGCGTTTGTGTGCAAGGGGCGGAGACGCCCGAAATTAAAATAAGGCTCCAAATTCATTCCATGAGGGAACTGCCCTGGAAAAACCAATTCCAACGCTATCCAC
This sequence comes from Ginsengibacter sp., assembly GCA_039933035.1. Classification (GTDB taxonomy): domain Bacteria; phylum Bacteroidota; class Bacteroidia; order Chitinophagales; family Chitinophagaceae; genus Ginsengibacter. The sequence continues at coordinate 23,945 of JBDTOV010000022.1, forward strand.
AGGCCAACAAGCATTCCCACGGCACCCCATACCACTGTTGCATAAGCGAAGTTTCTTACAATCTTGTTATCGTAATAAAATTTTTCTACCTGCATATTCCGTTGATTTTTTTTACTTTTTATTTGTGTTTTGATCCTGGTTTACTTTTTTCTTTTTCTGCTTCCGGAAGTTTGGGTACGTCGTCAAAAAGCATGCGAACTGAAGGTGTATAATCGTCATCATATTGGCCGGATCTTACGCTCCACAAAAAGGCCATTAAAAAAATGGCCGCTACCAGGATGCTGATGCCGATTAAAATAAATAATGCACTCAATGAATTTTTTTTAGAAGTTTCAAAATTAGCCGGAGTAACCGTGTGCAGAAATGATAACCATCAAAAGAATGCATGATTTTAGTCAGCGGTAGTTTACAAACCTTTTAAGCGGGCGCTGCCTGTCGAAGATGCCGTTACAAGTAATACAATGCTGATGCTGCTTGCAGGCATCAAAATTGCAGCAACCATGGGAGATAACATCCCCTGTACGGCGAATGATAAACCTACTACGTTGTATAAAACAGAAAGAACAAAACTTGCAGTCACGATACTTTTACCGGAATGGGCAAACGCTATAAATTTATCCAGCAGTTTTACATTGGCTCCATCTAAAATAGCATCACAGGCTGGAGAAAACCGGGTAGTATTATCGCTAACTGCTATGCCGCCATCACTTTGCATCAATGCGCCTGCATCATTAAGCCCGTCTCCTAACATCAACACAATTTTATTATTTTTTTGCAGGCTTTGTATATAATCCAGTTTTTGCTGCGGCGAATGTTGAAAATTTATCTGCGCAGCATTATCAAATATTTTTTGCAGGTTATGTCTTTCCATGGTATTATCCCCGGACAGAACGTGTAAATCGAATCCTTTTTGTTTCAATCTCTTTATCATCTCACTTATTCCATCCCTGTATTGATGCTGCACCTGGAATTTCCCTTTGTATAGGTTATCGAGTTCTACATGCACCGATGTTCCGGTATCATGAGAAATATTGCCAGTAACGCCAGGCACAAATTCTCCTGATCCTATTTTAACCGGAATATTGTTTATAACTGCTTCGAGACCGCTGCCCGTGAATTCTTTATATTGGTTTACGGTAAACAATTGTCCTGGCTCGTCGTGGATAGACGCGGCAATCATTTTGCTTAACGGATGTGCTGATTGTTTGGTCGCCATTTTAATAATGGCCTTGTCCATCGCCGAAAGAAATTCGCCTTTATATTCTACAACAGCCGCTTTATTTTGTGTGATCGTGCCGGTTTTATCAAAAACGATGGTATTGATTTTTGCCAATGTCTCAATTACACTGGTATTTTTTAGATACAATTTATTCCTGCCAAAAATACGGAGCATATTGCCATAGGTAAAAGTAGCGGAGAGTAGCAAGGAACACGGGCAGGCAACAATTAGCACCGCAGTAACCGCGGGCAATATTTTGGAAGGGTCGTTCATCCACCAATATAACCCAGTACCGATGGCAATAGTAAATAATGCGAAAGTGAAATAACGGCTCCATGGATGAATAAAAGATTTCTCTTCATTTTTCCCCTTATTGAAGATTTCATTATTCCAAAGCTGCGTTATATAGCTCTGTGAAATCGCTTTTATAATTTGCAGTTCAATGGAGCTTCCCATTTGTTTGCCACCCGCATAAATTAATTCGCCGGTTGCTTTTTCAACGGGTGTATTCTCTCCGCTGACAAAACTGTAATCAATATTAGCCAATCCCCGCATCAGTATGGCATCAGCGGGAATCATTTCTTCATTTCGAAGAATGATGCGGCTGCCTTCTTCCAGTTGAGTAACCGGAATATTTTTTTCAACGCCATCGTGAATCACCGTAACGCCCAATGGAAAATAAGACCTGTAATCCCTGTCAAATGAAAATGAGTCATAAGTTTTATTTTGAAACCAGCGCCCGATCAACATAAAGAAAACAATGCCGCTTCCCGAGTCGAGATAGCCGGCACCCTGGCTGCTTATGATTTCATAATAGCTTCTTGCAAAAGTTACTATTATTGCCAAGGCTATGGGTGCATCTATATTTAGGTATTTTTGCCGCAGACCTTTCCAGGCGGCAATAAAAATATCAGCAGCGCTGAAAAACAATACAGGAATTGACAGAGCAAAATTAAGCCAGATGAAGGTTTCTTTTAAGCCGGCCTGTTCAATATTACCCCCCGAAAAATATCCGGGGAAACTCAGCATCATGATATTGGAAAAGCAAAATCCGGCTACACCGATCTTATAAATTTGCCTACGGTTAAAACTAACGGGCTTTTTCTTCACCGTATCATTAAGACTTATGGCAGGTTCGTAACCAATAAATGCAAGCAATTCCACCACTTTTCTTAATGAAATGAGGTGCGGATCAAAAACGATAAATACTTCCTTTCGCAGAAAATTGGAGCTCGACGTGATAATACCTTCATTAATCTTATGCAGATTTTCCAGCAGGAAAACACAGGACGAACAATGAATCTGTGGCAACCGGAAAATAACATTCGTCTGGCTGTCGCTACTGAACTGTACTAGTTTTTGTATGATGGCTTCATCGTCCAGGTAAGCAAATTTTTCAGAAATAAATTTTCCTTTTGTTTTTATTCCCGGATTTTCTTCAAGATTATAATAACTACACAGGTTGTTTTCGCTCAGCAAAAGATATACCTGCTTACAGCCGTTACAACAGAATATTTTGTCATCGGCATGCACCAAATCATCGCACTGCTCCCCACAGTGGTAACAGGAGGATTGTATAATAGTATTGTTTATTATGCTATTGATGTTATGATTAAAAAGTACTTTCTATAAAATGCTAAAGTAAAGTTTAGAAGGAAATTCTGTCCTAACGATAATTAGGAGCAAATATGATTCGCATCATCATTTAAAAGAAGGGTATTATTTTCCGTTTAGTTGGGAAGTGCCTGTTGCGGCGGGAAGCCGGTTGTAAGCTTTGTTACCAGCAAATTTTTCTCAAGTAATTTTTCCTTAATCCAAATTTTTTTAATTTCCTGCAACAGGTCCCTGTTGTATTTTGGTAAACTATTAAGCCAGAACGTTTTTAATAAATCAATTGCGGTACGCTTGTCCTGTAACTTTCCTAATTCAGCTAACAGCTTATTAAAATAAGCCTCATCTTTTCCCTGCCATATATCCAGCAGCATGAGATCATTCCCTGCTCCTTTGTAAATTGCCAGTATATACAACAAATCCTTCAGTTTTTTGCGAATGGCATGCAGATCATCATCACTAAAATACCCCGCTTTAATAATAGCATAAACCGATGCCCATTTTTGCTCCACAAAATTTTGAAAATCGCCTGGGGAAAATTCTCCAGGAGGAGACGCGTCTGTTTTCATTTTGCTTTCATGGATGGGTTTTTCTGAAAATATTTCCAGCAATTCCGGCTTTAATGCATTAATCTTTTGCTGCAGCAACATGAGGTATGCTTTTGGTTTGTCGCGATTTTCTTTTGTAGTTTCCACTATCCGCTGCTGCTGCAATTGCAGATCACGGATGTAGCCGGAAATCGTGTAGATCTTTTTTAATTTTTTGGGAACTTTTATTTCGCTGGAAGTGCCATCCTTTTGTGATAGCATTCGCAAAAATGCTCTTAGCTTTTTATAGGTTACCCTAAATTGATGTATAGCTTCCACATCAAAATTGTCAGCGACTTCTTTGGAATGTTTCTTTAATTTTCGGTAATGCGTATGGGTAATATTTTTTATATCTTCAAGCTTCATTTTTTTACGATTATACGCCCGGCATAATTTGCGCTTCACTGTGTATACAATTTTGAATTAATGCCGAGAGCTTATTGTTACAGTTAAATAATTGTTCGCCTTTTTGTCCAAGTATCCTGATTAATACCCCATTAACAGGAAGCATAGAAATCCCAAAAGTTATTTCTTCTACGCCTGATAAAAATTCTTTGCATGCCGCTGAAACTGCAATCATATCTGCCAGGTCATTGACAAATAAAAGTGTGGACTGGTGGGTATATCCTTCCAACTGGCCCATATCATGTACATTCTTCTTTGATGGCTCGAGCAAAATATTTTCTTTTACAACAAGTTTGCCAGCTATGTACACATTGGTGACATTATGAAACCTTGTAAATTTAAATATCTCTCCACTAAGTTTTCTTCCGCAGGTAATGATTTCACTCCAGGTCAGATCATGTTTTGCGGATAAATAAATATTGTTAACAGATGAAAAGTTGGACGCTTCATGTGGCACATTGGGATGCGGCAAAAAACAAAGTGAACCGTTATATTGCACACGCACACTCATGCTTTGACTGGCCTGCTTACTCATGGCAAAAAGGCGTTGATATCCCTGGGTAGTCAAATGCACTTTCGCATTTTCCTCTACCTCTATTTCAATAAAAAAATTGTCATGATCGAGTATACCCGGCGAAGAACTCATCATCATAAGCCGCAACAAACCATCTCTAGTATCTTCTGTAATATTGGCCAGTTTAAATGGCTGTTTATAATAACTACGCCTGAGGTACGTTCCATTATTTTTAAATCCTGCCGTTATGAGTAGATGGCAATTCATCGGCACAATTCAGGTTCTGTTACTTCTTCAAGCAATACAAATTTTTTTATCCACCCGGTTACATTATCAAGCCCGGTGCCATTTAACAGGTTAGTAAATACAAATGGACTACCCTTCCGCATTTTTTTCGCATCTGCATACATCATATCAAGATCAGCATGTACATATGGCGCCAGGTCAATTTTATTTATAAGCAATAAATCACTGCGGGTAATACCGGGTCCGCCTTTACGAGGAATTTTATCGCCCTCCGCAACGTCTATAACAAAAATAGTTACGTCAGCAAGGTCGGGACTGAAAGTTGCGGAGAGATTATCGCCGCCGCTTTCTATAAAAATAATCTGCACCCCCGGTATACGGTTAACCATTTCTTCCACTGCTTCCAGGTTCATGCTCGCGTCTTCCCGAATAGCGGTGTGCGGGCAGCCTCCTGTTTCCACGCCTATTATTCTTTCCGGGGGAAGCAAACTGTTTTTGGTAAGAAATTCAGCATCCTCCTTTGTATAAATATCATTGGTAATAACGGCTATGCTATATTCATCATACATAACCCTTGATAAACGTTCTATTAAAGCAGTTTTGCCAGAGCCAACAGGGCCGGCAACGCCGATTTTTATGTAAGAGCGGGTAGCTTCCTCTCCAATCTCCTCTCTCCCGGAGCCGGGGTATAACCCAAAAGCAGTTCCTATATTTTCAGACATATATTTTATTTTCGAAAGATACTATTTATAATTTTTAAGACATATATAGCCTCGAATACAATTGCTCATGCTGCATGCATCGTATGTCAAAGCCGGCGCAACAAAGTCCAATCATTTCCCTATCGGGTGATACACCCTGCTTCGCAAGTTCATCAATCAGCGGAAATAAAGACATTAACATTTCCTGTCCGACCTGTTGCCCCAGTGGGATCAGCTTCACCGCATTGGTGATAAGGCCGGTTGCCGTATTATAGTAAAATCCGGCAAGTGCTTCCTGTTTATCAATTTGCATAGCGCGGGCTAACAGCCCAAAGGCAATAGAATAATGACCTGAAGCGTGTTGATTCCTGGTATGTGCCTTATAACTATTCACCATGATAAATAGCTTGTTGCTTTCAAATATCTTTAACAAACGGATGCCTAATTTATGGCTCGCCAGCCTCATCTCCATAGGCAATTTTACAGCATTGCAAATTTCATCCAATTCTAAAATGGTTTGCATATCATCGGTGCAAGCTGCATCATAAGCAAGTGAAAGCAGGGCCGCGTCAGTATAAAATATATTTTGCGAAAGCTGTTCCCTTACAAATTCTTCAGCGGCTTTTCTGTGAGCTATTATGCCTTCCTGCACATAGGTTTCAAGGCCGGCTGAATGTGAAAACGAACCTATGGGTAAAGCGGGATCACATAAATGCAATAAGTGTAATAAACTGTTTGAATACATTTATAAAGAAGTTGGCAGTTTAGAAATTTTTGTGAACAGGCTACCGGTATCGGCTACCTGCACATGCGGTAATACGGAAGTTTTAAATGCATTGCTTAACTTCCTTAGTTCAATCACTGGTTGATACCCGGATGCTTCCAGTAAATTGAATAGCGGAATATCGTAAGGAACCAACAGATCACCTTCTTCATAAAAAAGTGGCAAATGCCTGTTGCCTATTTCATAGCATAGCGAGGAAGCAGTTATAATAGTACCGGGTGACATTACGATGCATTCGCATGGAATGATGTGCACAGCGATTATTGAATTTTCATCCTCGTGCAATATGTCACCGTCCTTGAGATTTGGATTTTCATTTAGAAATTTTAATGTTACCGCGATCCCCGAATCAGTTTGCTTGTGAAGGATTCGCCTGGTTGCTTCATACCATTCAATGCGGAGAATATCTATATTTTTATTGATGATGGAAGCTGTTTTTATATTTCCGGATTTCCCTCTTATCAGCATGTTACCTTATTATATCAAAATAAAAAATACCGTTGCGCCAGTGCCACTTCTTTCAAAGGTTCACAGGTTATTTTTTCACCATCCACCTTTACTTCATACGTCTCGGGATTTACATCAATCTCCGGAGTTTTATCGTTGTGGATCAAATTTTTTTTGCCAATATTCCTGCAGTTTTTTACAGGCAATATTTGTTTCCGCAAATCATACGACCTTACAACACCATTGTCCAGGGAAACCTGAGAAACAAATGTAAAACAGGTGCTGTGCAAAGCTTTCCCGTACGCTCCGAACATATAGCGATAGATTACAGGTTGTGGTGTGGGGATAGACGCATTGGGGTCGCCCATCTTACTCGCGATGATCATGCCACCTTTAATGATCATCTCCGGCTTAGCCCCAAATAATGCAGGCTTCCACAACACGAGGTCGGCAAATTTTCCCACTTCTACCGAACCTACATATTCTGATATACCATGGGTGATCGCCGGGTTGATCGTGTACTTCGCCACATACCTTTTTGCCCTGAAATTATCATTGTTATTCTTTTCATCTTCCGGTAAAAAGCCGCGTTGCTTTTTCATTTTATCAGCAGTCTGCCATGTACGGGTGATAACCTCTCCCACCCTTCCCATTGCCTGGCTGTCAGAACTCATCATACTGAATACACCGAGGTCATGCAGTATATCTTCTGCGGCAATTGTTTCCGGCCTGATGCGGCTGTCGGCGAAAGCTACGTCTTCAGGAACCGATTTATCGAGATGGTGACAAACCATCAGCATATCGAGGTGCTCATCAATTGTGTTGATTGTATAAGGCCTTGTTGGATTGGTACTCGATGGCAATATGTTTGGATACATAGCTGCTTTGATGATGTCCGGTGCATGACCTCCACCGGCTCCTTCTGTATGATAGGTATGTATGGTTCTTCCATTGATCGCGTTGATCGTGTCTTCAAGAAAGCCCGCTTCATTTAGTGTATCCGTATGTATGGCAACCTGCACGTCGTATGCATCCGCCACCCGAAGGGAAGCATCAATAACTGCCGGCGTTGATCCCCAATCTTCATGGATCTTAAGACCCATTGCACCCGCTTCAACCTGTTCTATAAGCGGCGCCGTAGTTCCGCAATTTCCCTTTCCTAAAAAACCCAGGTTCATTGGAAAGGCATCCGCACTTTCCAACATTTTTTGAATGTTCCATGCACCTGCAGTTACGGTGGTGGCACTCGTGCCATCAGAGGGACCGGTTCCTCCTCCCAGCATGGTAGTGATGCCGCTAAACAAAGCATGATCGATCAACTGGGGGCAAATAAAATGTATGTGGGCATCGATGCCTCCTGCCGTTACAATCAATCCCGCGCCTCCATGGACTTCAGTAGATGCACCGATAACCATATTATCATCAACGCCATCCATGATATCAGGATTACCCGCTTTGCCTATGCCAACAATTTTTCCATCTTTTATACCAATATCAGCTTTTACGATTCCCCAATGATCCAGGATCAACGCACTCGTTATTACAAAATCGAGAACCCCTTCATTTCTTGTGGCCGTAGATGACTGGGCCATCCCATCGCGAATCGTTTTACCACCACCGAATTTATTCTCTTCACCATATACAGTATGGTCCTTTTCTACTTCTATAATAAGGTCCGTATCGCCCAGCCTTACTTTATCACCCGTGGTGGGGCCATACATATTGGCATATTTTATCCTGTTGATGTGCAGGCTCATGATACGTTGTTTTTGAAATGAAGGGATGCTGCCTTATGTAATGCCCCCGGTTTATTTGCTTCGTCTGAAGTGTCGCCATTTACCAGGTTATTAATTCCAAATGCTTTTCTTCTTCCGCCAAATGTCACCAGTTTCACTTCTTTTTCTTCACCCGGTTCAAAGCGAACGGCCGTGCCCGCCGCGATATTCAGCCGCATACCAAAGGCTTTGCTTCGATCAAATTCCATTTGCCGGTTTACCTCAAAAAAATGAAAATGGGAACCAACCTGCACGGGCCTGTCTCCTGTATTTACTACAGGGATCTTAAGTGTTTCCCGCCCGGCATTCGCTTCTATATCAGTTTTACCCACAAAATATTCTCCTGGTATCATCATATTAAGTTTTAATCTTTTAATCGGTTTACCGTATCGGGTCATGCACGGTAACCAGTTTGGTTCCATCAGGAAACGTGGCTTCTATCTGTACCTCGTGAATCATTTCAGGAATGCCTTCCATTACATCCCCGCGTGATAAAATAGTGGCGCCATACTGCATCAGGTCCGCGACGGTTCTTCCATCACGTGCAGCTTCATGCAGCCGGCTGCTGATCAACGCTATGGATTCAGGATAATTCAGTTTTAAGCCACGGGCCTTACGCTTCTCCGCAAGTTCCCCTGCAAGAAATAATAAAAGCTTTTCTGTTTCTCTAGGTGTTAAGTGCATGAAATAAATTTCTGTAGTTTACAAACATCAGGCAGTCGCAGATGTTAAATGTAAAAAGAATAATTAAGAATAAAAAAGTAAGTGCAATAATTTTGGGGCCAATGGCTACCTGATCAAAGTAATCATTCCCTTTTTTATGAAGTTTCGTTTGTAATATTCATCGTAACCATCGAGTACCCAAACATAGACTGCCGTGGGTTGTTCTATTCCTTTAAAGCTGCCATCCCATCCTGTACCCGGATCGCTGGAATTAAAAAGCATTCGTCCCAGGCGATCATATACTTTAAAACTTTCCAGGCTAATTTCACCCAGTACTTTTATCTTAAAAATATCATTCAGTCCATCACGATTAGGTGTAAACGCAGTAGGCACATATATAATTGGATCTGGTGACGGTATAATTTTTACGGTAACCGGCTTAACCAGAGTACAGAAAAATGAATTGGTCGCTTTAATATAATATACGCCGCTTTTATCAATCAAAGCAGGATCCGGTAACGTTTTAATTCCCAGACTATCATTCCAAAAGGAAAGCAGAAGACCAGCGACAGGTACTACAGTATTCGTTATATCTACCGTTAATACCGGATAACTTACGACAGGAGGAGTCGTAACAGTAAAAACCGGTATTGGTTTAATGATAACCACCACGGGTTCAACCACGGAACAACCCAGGTCACTGGAGGCTTTTATATAATAAGTGCCATCTGTAAATATGGCATCCGGCCGCAACAGGCTCACTGATGCGGCCGCATCCATCCAATAGGTATAAGTTAACCCTGTAGTACTCCCGGAACTAATACCTGCAGCGGTCAGATCAGCCATACCACAAGAGGTAGGATCGTGAATGATAACATCCGGCACGGGACCAATCTTTACATTAACAGGTGCAGTAGCACTGCAACCATTACTATTACTAACACCTTTTATATAATACGTTCCCGAAACAGCCACTTTACCAGGATTTGGTAAAATGGTTGTTGCCCCGGTATTCTCCCAATAGCTGTACGATAAACCGGGATCACTTTCCGCAACAATTTCCTGAAGAGTCAGGTCTATAGTTTGTGGAATGCAAACACCCGCCGGCTGTGTTATGGCAATATTTGGAGATTTCCGCACAATAACATGTATAGGTTTTACATCATTACACCCTACGCTATTCACTGCCTTAATATAATATGTTCCATCTGTAGGTACCTGTTTTGGAATCGCCAGGTAATTTATAAGACCAGGGTCCAAATAATACGAAAAATTTAAACCTGGCGAACTACCGGCCGTTAAGGACGGTGACGTTAAATCAACACCAGGAGAGCACCCAGCCAAAGAATCTACTACGTTTAATACAAAAGGCTGACCAGAATAATGGATAGTGGTATATAAAGTATCCTGGCAACCCAATCCGTCATAGGGAATAATTTCAAGAGCGTATTTTGTATTGGGTGGAGGTGGCGATGTAAAAGTTAATTGCGATCCCGTTCCTAACAATTTGGAAAAATCAGCAGTATACCAATGGTAACTTTGAAAGCCATAAGGCCCGGTTAGTGTCAATGACTGACCTCCACCGCAATAGGTATTGCCGTTTATAGCACTGGCGGTACAGCTCTCATCAACATCTAGATATGCATATCCAAAATGTCTTTTGAACGCACAATCGTTTGTTGTGAATTCCAGTCTTACCATTTTGCCGGCAAGCCCGGAAAGATTCACTGTTACCGGCGACCACGGTTTATAATATACATTCTCAGCAGCTAATTGAAACCCAGGTAAATTAGATGAAGCCACAAATTCAAACGAGCCACATTCTATGTAACGGTTATCGGTGATGTTATAAACCCTGGAGGTAAACCTCGGCTGCTGATAAGGCAGGTGGTTAGGATTTTGAAAAACCACTGCATAGTTATAAATGATGCTATAGTCATTTTGATTTGAAGGGATCACAAAAGTATAGCTTACACCTTCCGCTTCGTTGCCAGGTGTCGAGTTCCCCAGTTTGATGGAATAGCCGCTTCCATTGGGGCAATTTACAGGGAAGCCGCCATAAGGATCCAATTCCTGCGGAATAGTGTTGGCAATAATAGTATGCCTGCCCGGGATGGGCAGAGAAGGAAATAAGGTTAGCGAACCGTCCGATTCCAGGATGTGACCAGCGGAACATGCCCAATTATCAAAAGTTCCGTTTTCAAAACCAATGTTAGGAGGGCAATTCTGACTTAGCGTTTTTGAGGAAATTAATAACAGAACCAGCAAAAATTTATTAGCCTGTTTCATAAACCATCGTGATGAAGATAAAGTTACACCAATAAGAAATATTTTTTGTACTTTTTAAAACGGCTGGATTTGATAACAGGTTGCCTGACTTTGCTTCTTAATTGCCTGAGTTTGAAATTGGTTTTATCGCTCCTCAATATATTATTTATCCAGATATACATAAAAAAAGCGGCAGTCAAAACTGCCGCCGAAAAAAATTAATTCATATAAAATTTAGAAGGGAAGATCATCTGCAGCGTCTTCCATATCTGCAGTAACTGATGAATTAGAGTTGGAAGAGATATTTGAAGTTGAAGATGATGTTGAAGCATTTGAATTGCCCTGGCTACCATCAGTATTTCCGCCCAATAATTGCAAATCTCTCACCCGCACTCTTAACGTAGTCGCGGGTTGACCATCCTTATTGGTGTACATCTCTACCTCCGGTGTACCATCTACAAATACCTGTTTACCCTTTTTTAGGTATTGGGCAACTGCTGTTCTGTCTGTCCAGTAAGCACAATTTGCCCAAATAGTTTTTTCTTTTAAATTCCCCTGGGCATCTTTAAACTTCTCGGTATGTGCCACATTGAAATTAATCACGTTTTTGCCGTTTACTTCTTTTTGTATGCAATCTGCCCCCAGGTTGCCTACGATTTGTAATTTGATCATGACTGTGTTTTTTTAATTGTTAATCGATGTATCTGAACGGCCGCATTCTAATAGTAAGAATGAGGCGAAATCTAATGGATGACTACAAACCTAATTCATTTTTTTTGTCAGAGAGCTTACCTGGTCCTGGAGGTTACTCACCAAATTTACAAGGGAATCCACATCCCAGCGCTGCTGCTGCGTCACTTTATTAATAGCAGCCTGCGCCTGCCACATTTCAAGCACATCCGCCGTGTGTACCTGGTAGGGCTGGTAAGCAGGATTATCACTCAAGAGGGTAAGTTTATTTTTATTCTTATTGCTTTTAACTACACGTTTGTAAACAATACCTTCACTTTTACTTACTACTATATACGCTGTATTACTCTTTACATTCTCTATATTTTCCACTTTTTCCCCGACGATAATACTACCGCTTGGGGTCGGCAACATACTGTCGCCAATAATTTCAAACGCACGGTAAGTACCACCGGAGAGCATGGGTAAAGTAAAAGTATTCAGCTCATCTATAAATTCCGCATCTGCATAACCAGCAAGATAACCTGCAGCGGCTTTTACCGGCACAAAATGAATTATATTCCGGTCAGCGCTCATCATTTTAAGCTGTCGCCTTTTGGCGAGGTAGCCTGAGCCTTTGGTTTCACTCATGTCCCGCAATAACAACTCATCAAGAGTTACCTTAAAAATTTCACTTACAATTTCAAGCACATCCGTCCTTGGCTCCGCTCTTTCTTCTTCATAAGCCCCAACCAATGATCGTTTGATACCTAGTTTCGATGCAAACTCTTCCTGGGTCCACCCGCGAAGTTTGCGTAAGTATTTTAGATTTTGTCCGGCGACTGCCATAGTAGCTAATTTATTTAGACAAAAATACTAATTGTTTTAGTTTATCCAAATTTATTTATAAATATTTTTTTTCTAGGTATTTTTATAATGTGAAAGTAAGGCCTGCAAATCCAAATCTTTTATTGCTTAGTATAAACAAATATGACACTTTATGAAACATACCTATTTACCATTCTTGTTAGTCTTTGTTTTCATTTTTTCGGCGCAAGGATTTTCAAGGAATTTTTCTAACCCATATTATGCCCGGGAAGCAAAAAGGCTGATGTTAAAATTTTCTTTTGACACCATCGGTCCCGAAAATAAAATTGCATCAGATACCCCTGTATTAATTTCCAACACATTCTCTTTCACTGAAGGTCCGGCCGTTGACAGTAAAGGAAATATATATTTTACTGACCAGCCAAATGACAAAATCTGGGAGTATGACATTCATGGCAAACTATCACTTTTCATGGACGGTGCCGGCCGGTCTAATGGATTGTATTTTGACAGAAAAGGAAATCTTATCGCCTGCGCCGATGAACATAATCAATTATGGAGCATAAGCCCCCGGAAAAAAATTACTGTGCTGGTTAAAAATTATAAGGGGGAAATTTTAAATGGCCCGAATGATCTTTGGCGAAATCCAGTGACAGGCGGGTTTTATTTTACTGATCCGTATTATCAACGAACCTATTGGGAAAAAGATCATCCTCATATTAAGGAACAAAGTGTGTATTACCTGGCAAAAAATAAACAGAGTCCGGCAGTAGTCGCATCGGACTTGCAAAAGCCCAATGGTATTATCGGCACACCCGACGGGCGAACGCTGTATATAGCAGATATAGGCGCAGGTAAAACATACCGATACCACGTCAATAAAAATGGTCTTTTGAGCGATAAACAACTTTTTGTAAACCAGGGCTCGGATGGAATGACTATTGATAACAAAGGCAATATTTATTTAACGGGTAAAGGAGTAACAGTTTATGACAAGAGTGGACAAATGATACAACATATCGCTATACCGGAAGATTGGACAGCCAATGTGTGCATTAGCGGAAAAAACAAGGATGAACTTTTTATTACAGCCTCAAAATCAATTTATGTTTTGCATTTAAATGTTACAGGGGTGCAGTAAAATATTTGACCTGGCGACCATAAGGACATACCGAATCTGACCATACCTACCCTGAACCGTTAAGGCTGCTCTTTTTTGTCCAAAATTGAAGTGAAAAAATAGACAAAAGCTACAGAAAACAAACAAATTACGAGAAGAAAAAAGGATCCGTGCAACGCAGCACTTGCAAGGAAAATTATCAATGAAATACCGCATACTATCCCAATAATTGTCAAAACAAATACGATCAAATACTTGAGGTTCATGGTCGGTTTTTTAGGAATGTGGTAATATTAGAGTTTTCGACCATATTAATTTCAAAAAACATGCCAACCTTTTCTATAAAGCCAGGAATACAGTCTTAATTTAAGCTTATCCTTTTACAATTTAAAAATTTTGTCGCCCCTGCTAACTTTTCCAAACCCCGGAAGAGAATATATTAACGGTACCTTTGGCACACTAATAAACCAGGCTTATCCATGTCAACAAGGCTTTACAACCCTTTCGAAGATTTTCAATTTAATCAAAAGCACTGTTTTCTTAGCGGCGGAGAGACCAATTTCACCGAAGAAGAGAAAATTCCGGTTTTTCCACACTGGCTTATTGAGCGTTATTCCTTGCATGACAAGGAATTTACCATGTTGGGGGGTAATACTGTAAAATACGGAGAACTTGAAATTCCATGTTCCCGCCGCATCCTTGATGGCGCCGTTAATCCACTGGAGGAAGAAATTGAAAATGCTTTTTCTGCGGGATATGAAGCTGTAAAAAAAGTTCCGGAACTCCGGCTGTTCCAATGGATGGCCAAACTGGTGTATGGCATTTTGTATCACGATATTGTTTTCGCAATAAGTGAATGCGGTAAAAAAGAAAAGAAATTCAGCTTATCCCCCTTACTAACAAACAAATTCAAAAATCTTCACCTTATGCTACAGTCATTGGTAGCTCCGATAGCATTTATCGAACCCATGCCGTGGAGCATAGAGGTGGTTAAAATAAAATATTCAAAAGATGTGTTCAATTATAAAGATGAAACTAATAACCTGAATTTCTCATTAGGAATGAATGATTTTGGAATTATTGCCTGCCTGCAGGATAATGGCGAAAATGGAAGGTATCACCAAAATCTGGTAGAAAAGATTGCGAATAAAACACTTCATCCGATCCAGTTTGAAGAACTTTGCGGGAGATTTATTTATTCCAATTACTTATTGAATACTTCATGTAACTACGATATATTATCATCAGCTGACAAGGTATTTATTAAAGCGGCTTCTGTACCCGGTAATCAGCAAAGTCCGGTATTTAAAAAATGGGACGATAACATGTTTGCACAGGTGCTGGCCAACTATTGGAAGCCGTGGGGTTTTAGCGTTAAGGATATTATCTCATTTCCAAACCCGCCCACAAGTTATTTGATCAACGAATACAATAATGAAATAATAGAATCAGCCTCTATTATTTTGCCTGGTTAATTTGGGCCCGTAGCTGAGCAAAATGAAGAAAGACATTTCCGGTTTTTTTTATACTCACATTTATTGTAAGATTAATAGCTGCGTAACGTCAAATTTTCACTGTCAAAAACCTTGCTCAGCCAGAAAAATCTAAAAATTAAAGAGAAAATAAAATAAAAAATGCTCAATTTCGTTCTGATACCGGAAAGGATACATCTTTTAGCTCATACAATAATATTACATTTGTCGAACCATATGCTGGTTGCTGCACCCGGAAGCAAAAGCTTACTCAAATTAAAATTTCATTGCTTACTTTATGAAACTAATCTTAGGTGTATTATTATTAGCCATTATTTGCCTTGGCACTTATTCTTGTCAAAAAGAATTTACTCCCGGTAATGGTGATTCCACTTTCATTCACCCTCCGGCTGTATCCGGAAGTTTTACGGCAAAGATAGACGGTGTTTCCTTCGTTGCTAATAAGGTTACCGGTATTACCCGGGCATTAAATACTATTGTTATAGCCGGGCAGGACACGAATGGACAAACAATAGTATTACGGGTAGCGGATTCGGGCGTGCATGTTTATTCGCTGGACATAAATAGTGCGACCAATGCAGCAGTCTATACCAAAGACAGCGCTTATGCTTACGCCACCAACCAGGGAAGCACTCCGGCAGAATCCGGGGGCACCTTATCTGTTACGTCTATTGATACCGTTCATAAAACTATGAGTGGAACCTTTTCCGTTAAGGTATTCCGTGCATTGGATTTATCTCAAAAAAATATTACTGAAGGGGTATTTAAAAATATCTCCTATACTACGCAGGCAATTCCTCCTGTCAACGCTAACGATACTTTCAGACTAAAGGTGGATGGTGTACAATTTCCTGTATTTTCTGCAAACGGCATTTCAGCTTTTGGCATGATCAGCCTTTCCGCCAGTGATCAATCGGTTTCCAAATCAGTAGGAATTTCGATGCCGGCAACCATTATTCCGGGTACCTATACCTTCACTGTTTTGGGGGACGCTATTGGCCAATATAATATTGGAACTTCTTACGAAGCGGCCAGTTCAGGAACGCTTACGATCGTTGAGCACAATACTGTTACCAAAAGAATCAGGGGAAACTTTAATTTTCACGCAAGTGAAATAATCGGCACGAATGCGTCTGATATAACGGAAGGATATTTTTCAATAGTTTATCAATAAAGATATTCATTCCTTTTCTTATTATCCGAAGAGGGAAGATTCGAATTTTCCGAGGTTTTAATTAAAAGAAGACGAAGCCCGTGCAGGCTTCCCGGTTATACCATTGATTTAATTTATCTGGTATTATTAATTTATATTTGGAAACAACCAAAAAAATTCATTTCAGTGAAAGATATTTTCATGAATGCCGCGGTGATATGGGTGATTATCGGCTTTATATTATTCCTGTTGGAATTTTTAGTACCGGGCCTGGTTCTCTTCTTTTTTGCGATAGGAGCATGGATCGTTGCCATAATAACTTTGTTTTTTGATATATCCATCAACGTTCAACTAATTATTTTTTTAATCAGTTCTATAGTGACCATCCTGTTGCTGAGAAAATGGGTTAAGAGAATACTTTGGACTAAAAAACATTCTACAGAGCTTTTGGAAGACGAATTTCTCGGCAAAACAGCCCGTGCCGAAACAGCCATATCACCTGGCGAAAATGGCAAAGTTGATTTTAAAGGAACCACCTGGCAGGCGGCTTCAGCAGACATTATTGAGAAAGGAGAAAATGTAATTATTGTTGGCAACGAAAGTATTTTATTAATAGTAAAATCAACCAAAAACACATGATAGCCTCATCAACAGTTATTCTTATTGTATTAATTGTATTTATTTTAATTGCTGTGCTTTCTACATTTAAAGTAGTACCGCAGCGTTCGGTGTATATTATAGAAAGATTGGGGAAATACAGCCGTTCGCTTGAAGCTGGTTTCCATATCCTGATACCTTTTGTTGACAAGATAGCCTATAAACAAAACCTGAAAGAGCAGGCAATTGACGTGGCGGCACAAATATGTATTACAAAAGATAATATAGCAGTAGAAGTGGATGGTATCTTGTACCT
Source organism: Ginsengibacter sp. (assembly GCA_039933035.1). Taxonomy (GTDB): domain Bacteria; phylum Bacteroidota; class Bacteroidia; order Chitinophagales; family Chitinophagaceae; genus Ginsengibacter. The sequence goes on from JBDTOV010000022.1 coordinate 41,341, forward strand.
GCAGGTTATTGATCCGCAAAAAGCATCTTATGGAATTGATAATTACAGGTTTGCTGTAATTCAAATTTCGCAAACCACTATGCGCAGTGTGATAGGAAAAATGGAACTGGACAAAACCTTTGAAGAACGTGAAACCGTGAATGGCACTATTGTAGAAGCAGTTGATAAAGCCAGTGGTCCCTGGGGAATTAAAGTGTCGCGCTATGAAGTGAAAAATATTTCGCCGCCACAAAGTATAAAGGATGCGATGGAGAAACAAATGCGTGCAGAGCGGGAAAAAAGGGCATTGATCGCAGAATCTGAAGGCGATAAACAGGCAAAGATCAACCGGGCTGAAGGTGTAAAGCAGGAAACAATAGCCTTATCAGAAGGTGAGAAACAAAAAAGAATTAATGAGGCAAGCGGTAAGGCTTCTGAGATAGAACTGGTAGCAGTAGCTACAGCAAAAGGCATCAGGGAAATTGCCTTATCCATAAATGAAAAGGGCGGAATGAATGCGGTGAATCTGCGCATTGCTGAGCAATACCTTGCCGAATTTGGCAAGTTGGCCAAAACCAATAATTCAATGATAGTGCCCGCAGACTTATCAGATATTGCGGGGGTAATTTCAAGCATCACATCAGTTCTAAACAGGACAAAGGCCGAATTACCGGCATCATCTTAATAAATGTTTATAACGGAATATAAGAATGTAGCGAAAAAGAATTGAAATACGGGAATGGAATCTGCCGTGTTCGCGAATCGTCTTCCTTTTTTTAATTAAACCCGCTCATCAATTTTATCTCGTTTCTGTACAGGATAATCTTTCCATCATTTTCCAATTGCTTTAGCAAGCGCGATATTACCACTCTTGAAGTAGCCAGTTCATCAGCCATAAGATAATGTGATCCCTTAATAACACTGGAGCCGGAAAGGCGTTGCTTTTCTTTAAGGTAAGCAATGAGGCGCTCATCCAATTTATGGAATGCAATGCTTTCAATGGATTTCAATAGTTCCAGGAAGCGTTCATTAAAACTGCGCATGATATAGTTTTTCCACGTGGGATATTTGCAGAGCCATTCATCAAGCTTCATATGCGGTATGGCCAGCAACTCAACATCATCTTCTGCGATGGCTTTTACTTCACTTTTTTTAGCTTCCATACAACAGCTATAGGCCATGGAACAGCTTTCAGTACTGGATAAATAATACAGCAAAATTTCTTTGCCATTTTCGTCCATTCGAAATACTTTGATGGTGCCTTTTATAATCAACGGCATCATTCGGATGTATTTACCATAATCCATGATAATATCACCCTCCTGGAAATATTTAACCTCGCCAAACTGGTACATTTCTTTTACTAAAGCCGGCTCAAATGTACCCTTGAAAGTTGTCGTACTGTCCATTATTTTATTCACTATTGACTAAAATGGTAGTTAATAATTAAGTTGTATTGCATCATATTTACTTTATTAAACACAGATTTTTTATTATCGTAAGTTTCTCCTTTGTTCAATTTTGCTACAGCTAAAAACTCCGTTTCAAGGCCTTTAACATGTTTTGTAAAGATATACCTTATATCTGCATTTACCTGTACGTAAGAAGGCATGCCGTATTTATTGAGTTTATAGCTTTTTACATCGGGTAAAGAATAATAACCTGCTGCCAGCGATGTCTTAAGCCTTTCTTTGAGGATGGTGTAATTTACTTTGCTCATTATTGCCTGTACGTCTCCAGTCCCTTCATTACGCTCTCTTGGAAGAAAGGTAAAAAATGGCTCTACGCCCCACTCACGTGGAAAAAGGTATCTCCCTGCACCGGTTATGCGATTATAATTGAGAGATACTTCCCATTCTTTATTCCTCCATCCTGCCTTTGCACCAAAACTTAATGCCTTACTTTCTTTCGAAAAATACGTCTTGCATTGATTTTCGTTTCCACCATATTTTATAACACCTTCTTTAATAATTTGTGCTGCCATAAATAAAAAATTATTGCTTTTCAGCGGAAAAATAATGTCCGTTTGCAACATAGCCGTATTAAAAACATTTTCCGTGAACATATCCCATGCCTGTAGCTTCACGTTATCATTTATCATCTTTGTAATTCCCATGATTGCTATTCCATTGCTCTTAATATTACCAGCATAACCAGATTTTGTTCCGTCAGGATTTATACCGGTAGAATATAACCCGATTGATTTTCCCGGATTGTACCACGCGCCTGTACTCCGTGGTGACATTCCCCACAACCAACCTAGTTGAACCTTCACCGTAGGTATTTCATTTAACTCACCCCAAACACCTTCCACTGCGGTAGCATTCATGCGGCCATCCTGCAAATTGATAAACGGGGTATTAATAAATTGTCTTCCTGCTTTTATGGAAGATTCCCTGATGGTATACATTAGATAAAGTTCCTCCAAACGATACAGGGACCTTTTGGATAAATTTGTAATATCAAACAAACCAATTTCATAACGGCTAACCATACCCGTTATGACATCGGGCTTTGCCAGGTTTGATGATGCGATATTAAAAGCGGAAAATCCGCCTATCGCAAATTGAACATGATGAAATTTATTTGTTTCATACCGTAGTGTTACCCCCAGCGCATCAGCGTAATAATCAGTAAGCCCGTCTTCATTTTGAGTACTCATGAAAAACGACCTGGCATGCCCTGTCAGCCGGCCGCTTTTAAGTGCGTGCAATAGTGAGGTGGTATCACTTGCCGGCGTTTGCTTCGCATCATAAACCCGGTTTTTATCGGGCTGTTCACCTGGCTGTGCTGTTGACAACAACACCGTTTGTAAAACAACCACTAATAATAAAATTCTTCTTTTCATCTTGCCGGCTTTTTTAAAACCCCGCCTTTACATAGCTCCAGCCTTCCTGCTGCTTTTTCACAATTTCAGCAATTGCTGCAGGTACTGTTTTTATGCCGGGGAATACATCAGTTGTTGATTTATCATTGGCATTCAACATATTTTCGCAGGCCACAATTTCAACAGCAGTTGATAAAAGCCGGGTAATAATTGCTGTCCATTTACCGGCTTCATTCAAAACAAACGGCAGGCTTCGTCCATGACAAACCAATTCAATATCCACTTCATTGTTCAATGCTTTTTGCAAATTATGTATTTGCGATGCCGCACTTTTGATTACGGCATCTTCGCCACTCATTAATTGTATAATTGCTTTATATCTCATCGTTAAAACTCTGTTTTTAAATAACTCCAGCCCTGTTCCTGTTTCATCATTATTTCCATAATACCAGGTGGCACAAAGCCAGCCTCGGTGATAATGAGTTCTTTGGATGGTCAACGATTTCCTTAAAATGCCCGGCCAGTAACCAGCATGAGTTTACTGTTGATTGATATCGGCGTTATCTTCATTTTACTTGTTTGGCACACGCAACCATTGGAATTATTTGTACTCCTCGCATGTCTTTCCTTTTTCTACACCCGCTGCATCTAATATTCTTTCCAGTGGACAAAACTTTGTAAAAGAGGATTGCAATAAATTAACGCCGACAAATACGCCCAGCCAAAGCCAGTTCATGCTTACAAAATAGGCAAGTACGATACTTACTAAAATAATAGCGCCGGCGACAGCCCGAACAATTCTTTCTCTCATATTTTATATTTTAATAGTTGATTTTTCAACCGGAACTATAAACGCCCTGATGGGGAAGCCGGTTGCATTTTTTTGATTATAATTTTCGATGAGGTCCATTCCATGAGCTGCATTTTCCTCACTGGTAAAACTGAACATCATCAGGGAATCAAATTTTTCATCACCACTCGCAAACCATTCTTCCATTAGGTTTATTGGTTGATTATCTTTCACGCCGACCACGTCTGTTATACTAAATACAGGTATTTCGGCCTTTTTAAATATTTTGATTACGTCATCCTGGTAATCTTTCAAACTGGTTACAATAAATAGCTTCATGTTTTAATTTTTATTTTTTTCGGGATATTTTTTGCGCATCATCCTAAAGTATAACAAAGGCACTACCAGCAGGGTTAGAAACGTTGACGTAATAGTTCCACCCATTAATGATATAGCCAGTCCCTGGAAAATGGGATCAAATAAAATAATAATTGCCCCTAAAGCCACAGCACCGGCAGTTAACAAGATCGGCGTCGTACGTACGGCCCCTGCTTCTATAATAGCCTGCTTTAATGGAATACCTTCTTTTAAACGGATATTAATAAAATCAATCAATAGAATTGAGTTTCGTACCATCACACCCGCCAAGGCAATAAAACCTATCATAGAGGTTGCCGTGAAATAAGCGCCCAGCATCCAATGCCCCAATACGATCCCTATTAAGGATAATGGTATAGCAGCAAGCATTACTAACGGCACAGTGAAATTTTGAAACCAACCAACAATCAGTATGTAGATTAATAAAATCACCACGGCAAAAGCAATACCCAGGTCCCTGAACACTTC
>JBDTOV010000023.1:0-45491 GCA_039933035.1 Ginsengibacter sp.
GAGGAATTGAAATCAGCAAACTAAATTGTTCCCTGAACCATCAGCCGCTTTTAATTGAACCATTGAGGAATTGAAATGCGACATTGTTTGTGCCGGGCTGCTGCCGGCTTTGGCTTTTAATTGAACCATTGAGGAATTGAAATGGATAAATTCTGCCTGGGCGGCCACTTCTTCGGCACTTTTAATTGAACCATTGAGGAATTGAAATTTAACTAATTGGCGTATTGAAAATTCCCGGATGGCATCTTTTAATTGAACCATTGAGGAATTGAAATGCATCTTGTAGATACAGGGCTCGAGACAGATGTTGCCCTTTTAATTGAACCATTGAGGAATTGAAATGATAGAATCCATCCTCGAGGCGAAGCGACCTTAGGCTTTTAATTGAACCATTGAGGAATTGAAATAATATTACGGTGATAAGGTTCAATTTTTCGATATACTTTTAATTGAACCATTGAGGAAGTGAAATGTCGAAGGACTCACATTCTCTGACCTGGCTCTTTCTCCCTTCAATATCAAGTTTAATAAAAACTTTATAAATATACCCATATTTATATCCCATTTATTTCCAATTCTATGCTGGTTGTTTTGCCATCAATCTTTTTAGGATTGTGTAACAAACTCCTCATTTTCCCTATTGGTGTGTGAAAAAGTCTGTGAACAGGATGGAATTTCGCTAACGGCTTCAAAAATTAAAACCCTTAATCCATTTCTATTTAAAGGGCAATTGATAGATCAGTATGATATTTTGATTATTTATAATGTGTTTGGTGTGATTGTTGCTACTCACCACTTTACTTATTAATCAATATCTTCTAAATGAGTAATATTCTTGTGGTTGATGATGATCCTGATATACTAACTGTTGTTCAGATAGTATTAAGTATGAACAATTTTAAAGTGAAAACCCTTTCCAAAAGCGAGGATATTGCCAGGTCCATTAAGAGCTTCGTTCCGGAATTAATATTGCTAGACATAGCACTTGCCGGGGAGGATGGAAGGGAGATCTGTAAACAATTAAAAAATTCCAGTGAAACCAGGCATATCCCGGTAATTCTTTTCTCCGCGCATCACCACCTCGGAAAGAGCATTGAAGATTGTAAGGCAGACGGCTTTATCTCAAAGCCTTTCGAAACGGCTCACCTGATAGAAACGATAAGAACTAACATAGAAAATTAAAACTGGTTATTTATGTATTTACCCTTGAGCCCGCTCATGGTATGGATAAAATACTGGTTGCCTATCGGCGCATATGCAAAACCGCTATAACATAAGACCATTTCATCTTAATGATTAATGCACCTTCAATAATTTTAGATAGATAGCTATGTAATAAATTATAGATTTTTTCTTATGAAGACAAAGATTTTTCTTGTATTTATTTTTTGCCTTACCTCTTATGTGTCGAAAGCTCAGAAAGATTTAAAAGCCAGCTCGTAACTTCTGAAACTTGCTATAATAGTCAACTAAAAAAAATGAAAACTCTTACATCTTATATCATTAATACTTTCATAATACTTGTTTAAACTTAGCCAAATATCAATAAAAAATAAGCTGATTCTCATGCAGGTTTTTACCAGTATGATTGTTTTAGGCCTTTGTTTTATTGCATTTGTTTTTTACCATATTAATGACTACAAACTGCGTAATGCCGATAGCATGTTAAGTCTCGCACAGGTTATTGGTACCAACAGCATTTCTGCAATTCAATTTGAGGATAATGATGAGGCAAATAAAATATTATCTGATCTTCAAAAAGGAGCGCCTCAAGTGACAAACGCAGCAATTCTTGATAAAAAAAATAATGTTTTTGCCACCTATACAAAGCCAGGCGCCGATGTTTTCCAGTTTTCTTCACATACATTAGAGGGAAAAAATTTTGAATATGCCCCGAGGCACCTTTTGGTATTTAATTCTATAATTGATAATAAAGATACGGTCGGTACCGTATGCCTCAGGGCAAATTTAAACGAATTGGCTACCATAGAAAAGACCCAATACCGGATGGCCGTAGTTATATTGATCATAGGGATAAGCCTCGCTTTTTTAATCGCCTATATTGTGCAGATGTACATTTCACGACGTATTTTAAACATGGTGAATATCATGAAGCGTGCCGGCGAAACGGGTGATTACAAAACCCATGTAATTGATGACGGCAATGATGAAATCAGCATCCTGTCTGGCGTGTTTAACGACCTCATGGAACAGGTAACTGAAAGTCAACGGAGAAAAGATGAATTTATAGGGATAGCAAGCCATGAGTTAAAAACACCCTTAACGTCTATTAAAGCATTTGTACAGGTATTGGATGCAATAGAAGATAGGCAGCCCAACAAGCAATATGTTCAAAAAATTTTGTATAATGTTAATAAATTGCAGCAGCTTATTTATGATCTCCTGGACGTTTCAAATATCCAAAGCGGTCAATTATATCTTAATAAGAAGGAATTTGATTTTGATACCTTCATCAATGCAACGATTGCTTCCTACCAGGTTATTTCACTGCATCATAAAATTATTAGAGAGGGTGATTTGGTCAACCAGGTTATTTCTGCAGACTTGCAACGGATTGAGCAGGTTTTGATTAACCTTTTGTCTAACGCCATTAAGTATTCGCCGGATGCAAAAACTGTTATCGTCTATGTTACCAAAACCGATTCAGAAATTATTGTCCAGGTAAAAGATTTTGGTATCGGTATCGCAAAGGAAGAACAGCTTAGGGTTTTCGACCGGTTTTACAGAACTAAAGGAAGTTCAGAACTTATTTCAGGGTTTGGTTTGGGCCTTTATATATGCAGGAATATCATTAAAAGGCATAATGGCAAAATTTGGGTAGAAAGTCATGGAAAGGGCGCTGATTTTTATTTTTCATTGCCATTAAGCACCTAAATTAAAAATGATAAAGTTCCTGGAAGGATTTTGCCCGGCCGTCTTAAGGCATACATCATACTTGTTGCATTGCGAACACCATTTATGAATTTAATTGATAATAATTGACGTTGGCCTTCTACCTTTTTTGCACGGAAGTTGGAATTTATTATTTAAATACCGGTGACAAAAATGCCTCTGTTCAACCGTAATGAAAAATAAAATTGGTAGTATGCTCACTGGTAAGACATCCTTTTCACTACATTCCTATTATTTGACTACAATTACCAAATGACCTAACAGCCATCATATAAAATTAGCGGCGTCTTGCATAGTTTTGAAAAAAATAAAATCAATGAGAAAAATATTACTTGGCGTTGATGCGGTCAACCCTGATATGGATGCATTGGATTTCGCTTGTTACCTTGCGCGGCTAACGAAGTCAAAAGTGACGGGTGTATTTCTTGAAAATCTTGTAGCTGCGGAAATACCCGTCGTTAAACAAATGCAGGGTATAGTTTCTATTGACTGGCAGGTAGATGAAAAATCACCGGGCAATGCAATAAAAATGGGATTAGTAGAGAAAAATATTTCTTTTTTTAAGGAAGCTTGTTTGAGAAGAAGCGTGACAGGCCGCGTTCACAGGGATAAAGGTGTTCCTGCGAATGAATTAATTGAAGAAAGCCGGTTCGCCGATGTTATCGTAGTCAATTCCGATACTTCATTTAATAAACGCTACGAAGGAGCACCTACCGAATTTGTACGAGACATACTCAAAAAGGCAGAATGCCCGGTAATAATCGCTCCCGGAAAGTTTGATGCAATGGATGAAATCATATTCACCTACGATAAATCAGCATCGTCCGTGTTTGCGATTAAACAGTTTACCTACCTTTTTCCAGAGTTGCAAAATAGAAAAGTAAGCGTTGTGCAGGTGAATGCAAAAGGAGAGTGGCATGGTAGCGATAAGCGTAAATTTGAAGAATGGCTGAACGACCATTATACTGATTTCCATTTTGAAGTCGAAAAGGGAGATAGTGATGCAAAACTATTTGAGTACCTTTTTAAAAGAAAAAATATTATGATAGTCATGGGCGCTTATGGTAGAAACGCGGTATCACACTTCTTCAAACCCAGCCATGCAGATCTTTTGTTAACCACGGTAACACAGCCAATTTTTATAGCTCACTTTTAAATCAGGTTTAGTTTGTTACAAAATATTTACAACAAATTTTTTTTATGAAAACGATATTAATTGCAACCGACTTCTCAGGGGCATCGCGGAACGCAGCATTATACGCGTTGGCACTCGCCAAAGAAATTGATGCTAATATCTATTTAGTCAACTCCTACAAGGTCTCCCAGCCGGCGGCCGGATTACAATTGGGCGTTTCCAGGTATGACGTGATGATGCAAACCGATAAGCGCCTGCTTGACGAAGCAAGTCAACTCGATCCGGAAAACAAGAGGATGGAAATTGTATGTGATGAAGGAGAACCTGCTCCAACTATTTTGAAATTGGCAATGGAAAAATCTGCTGATTTTATAGTAATCGGAATGAAAGGAAGCGGAAAAAATATTAAAAAAATATTCGGCAGCACAGCAACGACCCTGGCGCAAACTTGCAATATCCCGGTTATCATAGTCCCTGAAAAAGCCGGTTACACTACCCCAAAGAAATTGGTTTATGCAACTGATGCAGTTGTGCCTGGCAGCACCATTCCTGTTGAACTAAAAGAAGTTACCACGCTTTTTGATTCCAGGCTCTTCGTAGTAAAAGTTGTAAACGATAATTCTGAATGCCAATCCGATACGAACACTGCCATTCCACATGACGAATCCGGAAATTCCCAGGTTACATTCAAATATGTTGTTGACACAGATATCAACCGGGCTCTGGATAAATTTACCAGGAGGCATGCGGCGGATATGCTGGTGATGATGCCTCATAAGCATGATTGGCTTGAAAAACTTTTCAAAAAAAGTGAAACCAAAGAAATGATTTTCCATACGAACATACCCATACTGATTTTACCGGAAGCGCATGGAAATATCCATCAAACTTTACAAAAAGAAAGTAACGGACTTACCATAAAATCTTAATGACTTTTTCTTAATGATGAGAAAAATATTGCTTTTTTATAATAAATAAGTAGTCATGAAAAAAATAATCATACCTTTTGATGGCGCCCACTTTTCTGAAGGTGCTTTTAAGTTAGCAAGCATTCTTAATGATACCAACCCTGTTTTACTCACAGGAATTTTCTTACCCGAAGTTGACTATGCGAAAATATTTTTTTTCCCGTCAGCATTCGCTGCGCCTGCTTTCATACCCGTAATGGAAGGTTTTAAAGAAGAAACTATTGATAGAAACATTAAGCTCTTTGTAGAATTATGCGATAAAAATAATATAAAGCACAAAACCCATAAAGATTTGTACGATACCGCTGTGTCGCTGTTAACTATGGAGAGCCGTTTTGCAGACCTGATGATAATAGGAAGCGAGGTATTCTACACCAGCGGCAGTGTCGGGCCTTTTGAATACCTTAAAGATACCTTGCGTCATGCGGAGTGCCCCGTAATGATTGTTCCGGAAAAATTCAGGCAGCCTTCACAGGTAATTTTAGCATATGATGGATCGGAGTCATCAGTGTACGCAATCAAACAATTTGCATATCTATTTCCGGAGCTATGCAAGCTAAATACCATGCTGGTATATTTTGGCGACGAAAAGCAAGATGTTCCGCGGCGGGAATTAATTGAAGAACTTGCCTCTGCTCATTTTGAAAAATTCTCTATCAGGAAAATTGCCGGTGAAGATAAAAATAGTTTTGATGAATGGCTTTCTGAACATTGGGATCCGCTATTGGTAAGTGGTTCATTTAACCGTTCAGGCATTTCGGAGTTATTTAAAAGTAGTTTTGTAATACAAACTATCAAGCAGCATAAAACTTCTGTTTTCATTGCGCATCATTAACGGTGAGTGACTTTTTGGCAAGCCTCGAAATTGTTTGGTCGGTTAAAAATTTAGTCTTCACAGAATTCAAATTATTTAAACAAAAAGATGACAAGTAAAATATAGCCAATCGATAAATCATAATCCTGGATTCAATTACTCACATAGCGCTGGGTGCCTGTATTGGTGAGGCTTTTTTCAAAAAAGGTTTTGGTAAAAAGGCTATGCTATGGGGATCATTGGCACAAAGTATTCCTGACATTGATTTCATAGCTTCCGGATGGTTAGATACTCCTGGTTCGTTGCTTGCTCACCGGGGCTTTACGCATTCTATTTTATTTGGTCTTATCATTGTTCCCATATTTGCATTAGTCGCTGGTAAGATTCACCGCGCCCATAATATTTCATTCAGGAAATGGATATTGTTTTTCGGAACGGAAGTATTTACACATTTATTTATTGATGGTTTTAACAATTATGGCGTTGGTTGGCTTGAGCCATTTAGCCACCTGCGGTTTTCATTTAATGCTATTTATGTGGCTGATCCGTTTTTTTCTACCTGGCCCGTAATTGCATTTTGTATGCTTATTATTTTAGGACGGTATAATCGCAAAAGAAAATTTTGGTGGAAGTTTGGAGTATTGATTCCTTTATTTTATTTGGGCTATTGCATTTCGAATAAAATAAAAATTAATAGGGATGTAAATGAAATTTTTATGACAGAAAATATTCCCCATCAAAGATACTTTACCACGCCGGCACCTTTACAAAACTGGCTGTGGTATGTAGTAGCAGGAAACGATAGTGGCTACTATGTCGGTTTTCGTTCTTTATTCGACAGCAAAAAGCAAATTAATTTTCAATATTTTCCGCGTAACGATTCACTCCTGGAAGAAGTTGGGGACCATCAAAGCGTGCGACAGCTTATTCGCTTTTCAAAACAATTCTATACGGCAAGCAGGTATAATGATACCCTTTTATTTAATGATTTACGTTTCGGACAAATTATAGGGTGGGAAGACCCAAAGGAGATATTTGTGTTTCATTACTTCCTGAAATATCCGGGCGATAATACATTTGTTGTGCAACGTGGACGGTTCGCTAAATGGAATTGGAAAATAGTAAAATCTTTTCTGAAAAGAATAGAAGGCAATTAAGTTTGAGTTGTATCAATTGCCGCACTTTTCTTGTTGGTTGTAGAATCGGTTAAAGGCCTCTTCCGGGGATTTATTTTTATTTCCCGCTTAAAATAAAATGTGAATACCCGCAATGCCATTTTAATAAAAAGGTAAGAAGCCCATTGCCAAAGTTTTTTAAAAAATCCAGAAGTTGCCTCATAATTTTCGCTTGTTACCCTTACACAATCTTGCACGATAATTTCTAACAATTGTTTTTCAACTTTTTGAGCAAACAATTTATTTCTCACGTCCAGGTTTACTTCAATGCTGGCATGGGCACTTATATTATTTATGTTGTACGATCCTACCGTTAACCAGCGGCCATCTGCTACGGCAATTTTTGCGTGCAATATATTTGGCTGATATTCGTAGATCTCTATATTGTTTTTCAGCATCCATGTGTAGAGGTATCGTTCGGCGTTTTTAGCAACCCTTACATCGCACGGGCCCGCAAGAATAACTTTTATTTTTACACCACGCGTGGACGCCTTGCTCAACCTCCGCATGAGTTCCCATCCGGGTAAAAAATAACTGCACATAATTATGATTGATTTGCTTGCCTGGTTAAATAATTCAAAATAACTTTTCCATACCTGGTTTTTGTATTTAACCCAATCGTTTACACGTACTCTTACGGAACTATATTCTTTTTTGGGGATGCTGTTCAGAAAAATTTCTATATCAGCCGGAAGGTCTTCGGTTTTGACGGATGAATTTTCCCACATGCCGTTGCATATCTTATATAATTGTACAGCCGCCTCTCCCTGTACATATAATGCAAAATCCATCCAGGCGGGAGTTCCAGGCATATCATTGTAACGGTTTGAAATATTTACTCCTCCAACGAGGGCATGCCTGCCGTCGATTACAATTACTTTTTGATGCATGCGCCGCCCGAGATAAAAGCGCGTGCTTCTAAAAAGTGGCTCAAAATATTTAAAATATATTCCGGCATTTCGCAGGCGGTTAATGAAAGATGAAGCCATTACCTGTGAAGCGTAACCATCTGCCATAAAATAAACTTTTACATTTCTTTTGGCAGCATCCATTAACGCCTTACCGATGATTACACCTGTACTATCATCATCGTAAATATAAAATTGTAAATGAATAGAATGAGTTGCGGAATGAATAAGATCCAGTAGCAGTTCAAAGTATTCACTACCTCCCCTGATAAGTTTTACTTTGTTTCGAACAGTATAGTAGGTATGATTGCTTCCGGAAGACATGGGAAATGCTGATATTACGGTGCTCTAATTTCATAATTCAACTACCGGCCCGCAATGATGACGGTCATGTAGCGCTATGATGGTTGTTACGTCCCAGGGAAGTGTTTCTAACCAAATATTCGAATACCTGGCATCAAAGTCATTCCTTTTTATGATGGGCATCATTGCACGTCTTTGCATGGTAAAGTAGCTTTAAGTGTAAAATTTTGAACGATGACAGCTTCTCGTTTCAGCAATGTAAAAGCCGCTAAAATCACGATTTGGCTGGTAACCATTTTGATGACTTTTATTGGCCTGCCCTACCTAAAAAATTGCATTGCTTTTGTCCTTTTAAAATTATATGAACTATTAGTTGAGTGTTTATGAAACGACAAGAAATAATAAAAATCATTACCAGGTATTTTGAAGTTCATCAGTATCTCCAATGACCCGGATCAACGAATTTCCTGCATGATACAACTAATTTTGATTCTGTACGATTTGATCGGGCCATACAGTTCTGAAATCCAACTGTTGCCTTTAGCAATGAAAAAAAGATTCAGTGACCTTTCAAAGCAGGGTTGTTTGAGAATGATACGATCATGATCTCAGAAGTCAACTGGTAAAAAAGTATTTATGGATGCGTGTAAGCATATGCGGTAAAGACAATGGAAAGTTCTCTTATATTTATATTATTACGGGAAAACGAGGCTGATATTTACCCGCGATTCGGAGATACCGTATAAAAAGAACCCAATCTAAAATATGCTTATTTTATTGCATTGTAAAATGGATGGGTACCGTGAAAAAGAGTGCATATACGTCGAAAGGAAAATGGTTCAGTTAAGATATAAATTGCAAACCTTATAATAGATGTATAATGGTTATAATAGTTTTTGGTTTACCCGGTTCCGGCAAAAGTTATTTTGCCGGCCGCCTCGCAAAGATGATCAGCGCCGGGTATCTCAGCAGTGACCGGATCCGGAAAGAAATGTATAAAAAACGAACGTATTCCGATGCGGAAAAAGAAGCAGTTTATAAAGAGATGCTGACCAAAATGAAAAAGGCGGTGCATGAAAACAGGCATGTTGTTTTGGATGGCACTTTTCATAAATCTGAGACAAGAAAGGTATTTATCGAAGCAATGAAAAATAAGAGCGGGGTCGAGTTTATAGAGGTAGAAACAGGTGAAAACATAGCCAGGGAGCGCCTAAAAAAATCACGTACATACAGCGAGGCCGATTTCGAAATTTATAAAATCATACGAGACCATTTCGACCCGCTGACTGAACCCCATTTATTATTGCAATCAACCAACAATAACATAGAGAATATGCTTCAACAAGCCACATTTTACCTCAAATGGAAACATGACAATACACCAGGTAAATAGTCTGATATCCCGGGGAGTATTTCCGGATGATGCCCCTGGCAGAAAATTAATCGAAACGCATATATCATGGGTGATACTTTGCGACAAGTTTGTATATAAAATTAAAAAGCCAGTTCATTATTCATTTCTTAATTTTTCAACCATTGAAAAGAGAAAGCATTTTTGTAAAAGGGAAATTGAATTAAATAAAAGACTTGCTGAAAATGTATATGTTGATGTTCAGCCGGTGCGAGAAAAACAGGATCGCTTTATAATAGGCGGCAAACAAGGATCCATAATTGATTATGCTGTAAGAATGAATAAACTTGACGGCGAATTGCAAATGGATAAGCTATTGCAAAAAAATAAAATCACGAAATCTCACATAATAAAACTGGCCGAAAAAATAGCTCAATTTCATAAAGGAACAGCAGTTATTCATAAAAAAAAATTAATGGACCTGCAAAAGGATTTTAATGATCTTGGGAAAGAGCAGGAATACCTGGCCAACGGGTTGGGCAGCAAATACGACGAAATAATCAGCTTTGCAATGGCAACCTCAGATTCTTTTATACAGCAAAATAGAACATTGCTGGAAGCAAGGCTTAATGCCGGGTTGTTCAGGGATTGCCACGGTGACCTACATTCCAGGAATATATTTTTATTGCCGGAACCGGTTCCTTTTGATTGTATTGAATTTAATGATGACTTCCGCCGAATCGACGTGCTAAACGAAGTCGCATTTCTATGTATGGATCTTGATGCGTTTGGCAGGCATGATCTTTCTGATTTGTTCGTTGATTCTTATAACTGTTTCTTTCCAACCATGATGACACGGGAAGATCGCAACCTTTTCATTTTTTATAAATGCTACCGGGCAAACGTACGTGCTAAAGTGAACAGCCTCAGGGCACGGAGTTCAAAAAACGATACCGAGAAAAGTAAAGCCCTGGCCGAGGCAAAAAAATATCTTCACTTAATGGATGAGTATGTAAAATTACCGGGTGTATTCTATTAAAACGATCAATGAATTATGCTGCTGTCTCCATGCGTTACGTCAATGCTCATTCGAATGAATTGTCTGCAAAGGAATTCTTGTAGGATAGCTTATTTGACGGGTAATGCCAGGATTAAATTTCGATCTGACAAGTTCGTTTTTTTGAATGTCTATTGCAAGAATATCTATCTTATGTTCCCTGATATAACTCATGTTTAGAATCAATAAATCTTTACCAACCTGGTGGGGGGCTGAAAATGTTGATTCTTCCTACTTATTTCGGTTCATTTTTTATTGTGAAAAATATCAGGCGTGCCGGAGAATGTTATCCGCATCGACGCTAATGTTTTTTCCAGGTTGTAAGTCGCAGAGATTACCTGCTATGTGCTATAAACAATGGCAATTCTGTTTCTTTCATCAGTATATCGGCCATGCTGGTTTTAAACCATCTCGAAAGATCACTTCTTTGATAGGCACCTAAGGCAACAAGCACGTCTTCATGTAAGCTTCTCAAATATTTCACTATCTCCAATTCGGGATTGCCTTTCACAACGGTATATGTCGCATGAGGAAAATGCCTTTTAATAAATTCTTTCATCAATTTATTATCAGGCAAACGAAGGTCGCCCATCTTTGAATCTTTTACGGTGAATACCTCTATTGGTAAATGATTCATACCTCCTGACAGATAGCTAAACATTTTTATCGCATACAATGCATAAGGTTTACAGTCATACAACAATACTACCTTATTTATTTTTTTGTATATGCCGGGCGTAACTAATACAGGACATGGCACGTCGGTTAGCAGGTCCTTAATGAAACGGGTAGGAAGGTGTTCTTTTAATTTGGTAAAAGTTTCATATTCATTAATAATTACCAGGTCAGCAAACAGGCTCTCATGCTTCAAATCCTGTATAGCAATATTTTTGTCCCTGTGTATTGAAAAACTAATCTTTGCATCTTCGCAGGCTTTCTGAAACTTTAATGCAGCTTCGTTCCTCTTTTGCTGGTCCTTTACATCCAATTCAATTAATTTCTCTTTATAGTTTTTATCGTTGGTGATCACCTTATATACGCTGTAACTCCTATAAACAAGATCATCAAGGAAAACACCAACGAGGTGAGCCTTTTCGGATTTCGTGATTTGAATCGCATATTGTAACGTGCTGTTGGATAATTTAAATCCATCAAAAACAGCTAAAAACTTTTTCATCTTGAATGTTGTTGCGGCGAAAAATCATACATAACTACTGCGCGCCATGTTTTAGGAATAATATCGCTCTTTATCAAAGACCCCGAAACATCAAACTGGAACTTCATCAAAAGATAAAAATAATATTTTTATTTACTGGAGGGTATGACCTTACTCATATAAATGAATGATTTTGATAAAGTGAATTTGGAAGTCAAAACAGCACTATTTCGCTGTCATTTTTTATAAAAAGACGTCAGAGCGCTGCAAGTTGGAGGCATGCATAGATCGCCAGGGCCGGGAAACAGTAATCTTCAGTTTTTTTTCAAAAGGATTATCTTTAACCTTATAGCGGTAAGAGAAGAATTTCCGTATGATATTCGGTTGGTACACAATTAATAACACAATCCTGCATACAATGAATAAAATCACCCACTGTAATGATTGTAATCTTAACTGGCAATGAATTGGCATCTTGAAAATATTGATGAAGTAATGAAGCAAACCGGGGGATCAGAAAAGGGTTTGCCCCGGTCTGAAGTCCTCGACCGATTAGAAAAATATGGCCCCAATGAAATAACAGGCGTCAAAAAAAGATCCGCATGGTTGATGTTTATTGGCCAGTTTAAGGATTTTATGATCCTTGTGCTGATAGCCGCTGCAATCGTTTCAGGGTTTTTAAGCGACATTACTGATACCATTGTAATCCTGTCGATCGTTATACTCAATGCGGTTGTAGGCTTTGTGCAGGAATACCGGGCTGAAAAATCAATGGAAGCACTAAAGAAGATGAGTGTCTCGAATGCGCTCGTCATAAGGGATGGTGTTACCTCGTCTATTCATTCAACCGGGATTGTACCGGGAGATACCATATTACTGAAAGCCGGCAATGTAGTGCCGGCGGATACCCGTTTATCGGAGGCCATTGAGTTACGAATAAATGAATCATCACTCACCGGCGAATCGTTGGCAGTTGAAAAGCAAACGAAAGCCTTGCAGGGTAAGAACATTGCCTTGGGAGATTATACCAACATGGCTTTTAAGGGTACCTTTGTAACTAACGGTCATGGCACTGGTGTAGTCGTTGCAACAGGCATGAAAACTGAATTCGGGAAAATTGCCATGCTGCTCCAGGTGCCCGGCACACAAACACCCTTGCAAAAAAGGCTTGCGACATTTGGAAAAAATCTCGCTTACATCATCTTATTTATTTGCGCAATTGTTTTTATCATTGGCTATTTACGTGGTGAAGAGATTGTCACGATGTTATTAACCACTTTATCGCTGGCAGTAGCCGCTATCCCGGAAGCGCTTCCGGCAGTAATCACTATTGCGCTGGCGATAGGCGCAAAAAAAATGGTCATGAAAAATGCGCTCATCCGGAAGCTTCCGGCAGTGGAAACACTCGGGTCTGTGAGCTACATCTGTACGGATAAAACGGGAACGCTTACGATGAATAAAATGACAGTAGAAAAAATTGCGGGCAAAGATTTTACCATCGGTAACGATACGCCCGATACACCTGGTGAAGATGACTATACATTATTGATGCAGGCGATCGTATTAAACAATAACGTAAAAAGGGATGACCACAACAATACCATAGGCGATTCAACAGAAATTGCATTGAATGATTTTGCTTTTGCAAGAGGTTTTAGCCGGCTG
Organism: Ginsengibacter sp.; assembly: GCA_039933035.1. Classification (GTDB taxonomy): domain Bacteria; phylum Bacteroidota; class Bacteroidia; order Chitinophagales; family Chitinophagaceae; genus Ginsengibacter. The sequence goes on from JBDTOV010000023.1 coordinate 13,446, forward strand.
GATATTGAAAAAAAATTTCCAAGGATTGCAGAAATTCCATTCGATTCTAAAAGAAAATGCATGACTACTATTCACAGGGCCGGCGACAAATATCTCGTGTTTGTGAAAGGAGCCATGGAAGAATTAATGCATAAAGTGGCAGACGATTCCGACATTGGATTTTGGACGGAGGCGATGAATACCATGCTGGAAAACGGTTTGCGGGTATTGGGCTTTGCGATAAGGGAAATGGAGGCATTACCTGCAGACATCAATCCGGAAACGATAGAAAGACATTTAAAATTAACGGGGTTAGCCGGTATCATCGATCCTCCCCGTGAAGAGGCAAAGCGGGCTGTACTTGAATGTAAAACCGCGGGTATTAGGACAGTCATGATCACCGGAGATCACCCGGTAACTGCGGCAACCATAGCTAAGCGGCTTGGAATAATAGAAACCAAAGAAGACAGAATAATAACAGGCACCGAAATGTATGAAATGACAGGAGAGGAGTTGGAGAAATTAGCCAATCACATTAAGGTATACGCAAGGGTTTCCCCGGAACAAAAACTGCTTATCGTAAAAGCATTGCAGGCAAGAGGTGAGTATGTAGCCATGACCGGGGATGGTGTAAATGATGCACCGGCTTTAAAACATGCGGACATCGGGATAGCTATGGGTATAAATGGCACCGACGTTTCGAAGGAAGCGGCCGACATGATTTTGCTGGATGACAACTTCGCTACGATTGTAAAAGCCGTAAAAGAAGGTCGCCGCATTTTTGATAACATCAGGAAATTCATCCGCTATGTGCTTACAGGAAATACGGCTGAAATACTGACCATCTTTTTAGCGCCTTTTTTTGGCCTGCCAATTCCTTTGCTACCTATTCATATATTATGGATAAACCTGGTTACGGATGGTTTACCTGGTTTAGCGCTGGCAACGGAACCTGCAGAAAAAAATATTATGCAGCGACCGCCTCGTAAGCCGGGTGAAAGCATATTTGCAAACGAGCTCGGTACCGATGTTTTATGGATTGGGGGTTTATTAGCAGGGCTGACGCTTGGCATTCAGGCATATTCCATTTTTATAAGCGATTCGCACTGGCAGACTATGGTTTTTACGGTTTTATGTTTAGGTCAGCTCTTATACGCTTTCTCGGTGCGTTCAGAAAATTTTTCCGTGTTCACGCTTGGGCTGCTTTCAAATAAAAAACTCCTTGTCACAATCACTCTTTCATTCTTGCTGCAGATCGCAATTATTTATGTTCCTTTTCTCAATATTTTGTTTAAAACCCAGCCACTATCATTAAAAGAATTTATTTTTTGCGTGGCGCTTTCTTTCGTCACATTTTTTACAGTTGAGGTAGTAAAAACTATCCGGCGATCCAAACAAAATACATGACGGAAATCATATTATGTCATCTTTCAAATCATAATTCGCGAAAACATATAGCGGTACTTTTATATATCAATCAAAATAACTATGAATAACCTAACGTCTTATAAAAGTAATTACGCCGTTTACCCGGGCGAATATATACCCCTACCGAAAGTTCGGGCAAGGTTAAAGGAATTACAACTGAGCAAAAATGATCTGCCTTTACACCTCCCGGTAAATATTGATGAATTTGAAGATTGCTATAAAATTATCGCTGTTATACCTGGGGTAAGCAGGGAAAATATTTTTATAAATGTTAAAAATGATCTTTTATCAATAACAGTATTGCATGGGGACATGGAGGAGCGGAGCGAAAAATTCAAAATTCACGAGTTCGAAGGAAAATATTCAGAGCGTCAAATATTTTTACCATATGATGCTGATCCTGCTTTTGTAAGTTCAGAATACCAGGCAGGCATCCTTCATATTTGCATTCCCAAATCGGAAAGCCCGGTGAATGCTTTTAGTTCCCGAATAGTTACTTATTAATTAAAAATCGGGGTCCCAACCATTTCGAAATGGCCCAATCCTGAAATTAAGGTTCATATTCTTCCCAAAACTGACGAATCTCATCACTTTCATTGACCAACGTTCTTAATTTACCGTTTTTCAAAAAATATTTTTGCATGGTGTATGCTATTTTCAAAACATTCAAAAATAATTATGGAAACGCGGACGATAACAAAGCCATCGGAGAAAATGCGTTCATTTTATTTGGCGATTCGTTTGGTAGTAGCGACCGCACTTCGGGTACAAGGAACGTGCCCGAAATAAATATTTCAGATCAGTATTACCAGGAGGGAGCCGAAAGTAAAAAAATCCTGTCAAATAAATAGTAGATGCTGCCCTTCATTTTTTGATCATGAAGGCAGTACTATAGATCATTTATGTTATTCTGTGATGCATATTTGTTACCAATCTCTATGAATGAATTTTGAACCTATAAAAATTGAGACAATTCTTATATGTTTTCGGGCAATAACCGGGCATGATTTCTTGAGAAAGAAAGTTGTCAAAAAAGATTATCTGTCGATAAAAAACAGAGATATATTATAAAAATATAGATAAAATGTAAACGTTATTATTCAATAGAAACAGGAGACTGTACGCTATGCTGCAAAAAAAGATGGAACAATTAGAAATTGAAACCGGCACATGGAAAAGATTGCTTGATTTTTTCACGGAAGAAAATATTCATTCGAAAAACAGGCTATCTGCTATTCTCAAGGATAGATTTGAAAGGAATTTACTGGAAGAATTGGAAAATTTTCAAGGCCAGTTCATAAAACAGGATGAGGTGATTAGCCTGCTTAGGAGTGATATTACAGAACTCAGGAAATTATTATTGAAGAAAATAAATAGCGATGGTATAACTCCCGAATTAATTGAAAGAAAAGTTGAAAATATCCGTCACAACCTTTCTGATTCTGAAAGGCGGTTTTGCGAGCTGCAATTTGGTTTCAGCAGGTACCTCTCACAAAATATTTCCTGACAGGCAATAGTTCTTCTGGACCAAAATACCCTGCAAGATCAACTGTACCTGTTTTCTTTGACATTTGAATACATAAAAAATCAACTTTTTCTTTACGTATTAGCAGACAGAAGGATGCTGTACAAAAGCCGATAACCTTTCCGCCCGAAATTGGTAATGACTTTTATTTACTGCCAATTGGTTGAAATGCCATGATGATTCATAGAAGTTGTAATCAACAAAAATCAGTCCTTTTCAAAACGGCCGTTCTTTTCATCTATCAATATCCTGAAGATAATGGATGCGCCAATTTTTGATTGATCAGCCACATCTGTCGTTGAACGTTGAATCGCCTTGATTGTTTTACTCATTTTCAGAAAAAGCCTTCGGTCATTAAACGCGCGATTGAATTTTTCCAACTTCACTTCGTCCCGGATTTCCTCGTATGCTCCTTGCACCATTACACTTTTCCAATTCTGGGCATCGTTTACCAACTCTACCTGGAAGCAAACCCTTTGGTGTTGTCGCATAACCTGGTTTTTAAAACCGTCCTGTGACCGACAAATAATGTGTTTTCCGTCGTAGAGGTAATTGCTGGGATATACATAGCTGTCACAGCCATCATTGCATCCCAGGTGTCCGAACACATTATCCTCCAACAACTCTTCAATTTCCTGTTTAGATAATTTTCCTATCATAGCACGTATTTAAGGTTTGATTAATTAAAATAGTTTTACTCTTTCCAAAATATCCTGCAGTACAGTTTATTACAGCAATTCTGTCCATTTTTTTTATACAGGCGATTGTAAAATCCTTGCAACACCGGCCGCAATTTTTGAACCGATAGCTTCTCATTGCGTCAGCATTTCTCCCTTTTCAGACGACGCATATGCTTTTACCAGCAATGGATTTTTTTGTGAATGCGCGGTTTCCGGTCTTGCCTGTATAATGAAAAGCTCATTGGTGATGCCATCTTTGGCCCATTCTATATCCATTGGTTTTTGAAAATGGTTTTCAATTACCAGCGCCCAGTTAGCGAGTTGGGTAATCTCCCCATCAGCTAATACAAATTCTTCCTGCTTTTCTTTTTTACCCGGTTTCTTTTGAATAATAGCATTTTTATGTTGGATCAATGTTGGTTTGAAAATAAAAAATTCATCCGGTGTTACCATTCCCTGTACAATATTTTCATGCTGCCCCCACACGCCGCTTATGAGAATAACATCCCGGAAACCTGGTTCAGGTTCAAGCGTAAAGCAAGCACCTGATGAAGCCTTGTCAGGCCTGACCATTTTTTGTATACCTACTGATAAAGATATTTTTTCATGAGCAAAGCTATTATCTTCACGATATTTAATTGCCCTGTTAGTAAATAGAGATGCGAAGCATTTTTTTGCGGCGATAATTAATGCTTCTTCTCCGGTTATATTTAAGTAACTGTCATGTAGCCCCGCAAAATTCGCTTCCTGCGGGTCTTCTGCCGTGGCGCTGCTTCGCACAGCCACTGCTGAATACGTATCATCGCCGCATAAATTTTTGTACGCGCATAGTATTTCCTTCTGAAGTGTTTCCGGAAAGGTTGCATCTAATAGTAATTGCCTTGCTTTAAGACCGGTTTCCTCAAGATTAGTATAATTTGTTTTGTCTAATTGATTCATCAAGTTATAAAGGCCGGAGTGTAAAGAATTTTTGGTAAGAAATTCCTGGTAGGCAAAGGCGGTTGTAGCAAAGCCATCAGGCACACAAATACCGTTTGAAGAAAGCTTTGAAAACATTTCTCCCAAGTATGAATTTTTACCTCCAACTGACTGAAAGTCGCCGATAGAGATGTTGTTGAATTGTTTTATATATAAATTCATAATTATTAATTACTGTTATTCGTGAAGCGACATTACCGGAACATGGCTATGTAGTACCAATTGTTTCGTGTGGCTCCTGTGTATTAATTTATCCAGCAGGTTATGTCGCCTTGGCATTACAATGAGAAGGTCTATAGTATTCTTCTCAATAAAATCTATAATTCCCTCATCCGTATTTTGAGTTGTGATAAAATGGTATTCATGGGGTAATGGCGCCAACATTTCCGACATCAGGCCGGATTCAAAAACCTTTTCAGGATCAGGTTCTTCATCCTTTTTACTATTCAATATATGAAGCTCGGCATTAAAATCTCCTACCAGCTTTTTGATTTCATCTACCGGTGTACTCTCAATAACGTTTTCAAAGTCACATGCAAGACCGATTTTTTTCACGTCACTGAATTTTGCGCCGCGGGTTACGGTGATTACGGGCCACTTAAGCTGTTTCATGGCCTGCACCGACTGGCTGCCAAAAAAACGGTAATTAGTCGCAGAAGCCCCCTGGCTTCCCATCACCACCGCATAGGGTTGTACCTCATTGCAAAGTGATTCCAGTTGGTTTAGTAAGCCACCCATTTTTATCTCAGCACTAATGTTGAGTGTATCGCCATACGTATGCTCAAGTTGTTGCTTAAGTTCATCCATTTTTAATTCAACATTTTCTCTCATTACGGATTCATCTATTATTGGAGGAACCTCAGTATAACTCACCAATACATAAAATACATGGAGCAGTAAGATACCTGCATCAATTGCTTTAGCCATATCCGCGGCATAATATGCAGCATTCAAAGCGGCTGGAGAAAAATCAGTAGGAACAATTATGGTCTTCATTTTCAAAAAATTTAAGATCAGCATTATAGTATCAATGCAATGTGATCGTAATCATTCAATCCATCTTTATCAACAAACTCCACTTCGCCATTGGCATCAAGAACTTTTTCTATGATATCATCTACCTCATCCTTTATATAAGACAACTGGCTGTAAGGATGAATAGCATTATCAATCAATTCCTTATTACCACCGCCCCGTGATGGATAGTGATAATTTTTTTCTACCAAAAGTAGACGACCCTGGTGGCGCGCAACCTTGCGAAAAACATCTTCTATTCCTGACACCATTTGCGCCGCAACAGATGCATTCGTTAGTTGTTGACGCAGATTCTCTTGTCTTACTTTTGAGTTTAATAGCCGCCCCATTAATAGTTTCAATTCATGCAGGGATATATTCCCGCAGTCATATGATATGTATTGAACTATGAAAGAGGCATGCTTAGTGATATTTTTAAATTGTCCTGTAATCTTTTCATCTCCCGCTACAAAAAGGGGCACCTTAAATGATGGTAGCACGTTATCAAGCACCCGATCAATTTGCCGTAAATATTTGTCAACAAAACCTGTGTCCATATTATTTTGTTGTGTATCGCCGTGCAGACTAAATTCTGAACGATGGGAGAATACCTGCAACACCGTTTCATTATTACAGAAATAGATTTTGCTTTCTTTTTCATTCAAAACCAGTAAAAGGTGGTTGCGTATTTCTTTTTTACTTTTTATAAGGTCGCGTATGGTAAAGAAATTATCCACTATAATTCTTTCTTTTACTTCCATTTCCAGGTATAAAATTTTTTCAAAGACCGGGGAAACAAATATGCCAATACTTTTTTTATGCGTACTATACTCCAGGTCTCTTACGACGATCTTTAATTTTTCTATAACCAACATCGCCAGATCTATTTGAAAATTTTCCAGCAATTCCTGCTCAGCTCTTACCATGGCATTGTTTACCGAAACGGACAGTTCCCTTTTTGATGTCATTTTTGGCTCAAATGGCATGATGATAGAAATGCTGGGATAGACAGGAATAGTTTCTAATTCACCATGATGAGACGGGATCAACAATCGTTGGTTCACGGTATTCGATTTAGTAACCAAATGTAATCCTGATGGCGCAGGGAATCGCTGATGCTGGTCAGCACATATTTTGATTTTCCTCATGTAAACATATATTCCTCATTAAAAAACCGCTTTTAGACGATTCAGCATACATGCGGAACATATTAAAAGGTTCGGGATTGATACCTGATATACGTCATGTTTGCCTGTCGATTGTATCCTATTTGCCGTTTACGAAACCGCTGCTTTTCAATAATTTTTATATGACATTACACACGAAATTCAACCCTATTTTTACAAAAAAGGAATTGGATATTGATTCAGTTGACAGCACCAACAGGAAAGTCCTCTTAAAAGGAATTAACATATGGTATAATAACCATCGCAGGTGGCAGCACAATGCATGTACAATTTGCAGTCAAGATTCCTTAAAAAAATTTCGTAAGGGAACCAGGAATGATAACAGGTGTTCCCGCTGATAATAAGGTCACGCAACAATATGATGATAAAAAAATTGGATTAAAAGAGGCCATACCCATAGGTATTGGCGGAATGGTTGGCGGCGGAATATTTGCTGTTTTGGGATTGGCCGTTTCTTTAGCCCGTGGTGGCATGCCGGTATCATTTTTAATTGCTGGTATTATAGCACTGGTAACCTGCAATAGTTATATATACCTGTCCGTTAATTATCCTGACAGGGGAGGAACGGAAACTTTATTAACAAGGGCTTTGGCCAGGGCGTTTTTAGTGGCGCTTCCAATAATTTACTCTGGTTGAGTTATGTAATAATGCTGGCACTGTATGCATCGGCCTTTGGCTCCTATGCTCCTAACCTTTTTACGCTTACTGGTAACAAAATGATCGACTACCACCTGTGTGCAAGTGCCATTATTGTTTTTGCAACATTTATTAATTATTACAATGTAAAAGTTGTTGGAAGAATTGAAGCGTATGTCGAATTCATTAAATTAATTATCCTGTTAGCCTTTACAGTAATCGGGGCCTATGGTCTAGTTGGAAATCCGAATGTTAGCCAGCTATCCGGTAGTAATTGGGTTTCTCCCATAAAGCTGGTAACGGGAGGCATGGTAATTTTTGTGGCATATGAAGGCTTTGAATTAATTGCCAATGCTGCCCCCGATATCGAAAATCCTAAAAGGAATATTCCGCGATCTTATTTATATGCGGTCGGGTTTGTTATGCTTTTATATATTGCCATTGCAATGATCACGGTAGGCTCGCTGCCCTTTAGCAGGATTGCGATATCAAAAGATTATGCGTTGGCGGAAGCAGCAAAACCAATGCCTGGCAGCACAGGCTTTACAATTATTACTATAGCTGCCCTGGCATCAACTTTCTCCGCGATAAACACTTCTCTCTTTGGTGGCAGCAGGGCAAATTACGAGATTTCAATGCATGACGAATCGCCGGTTGCATTCAGAACGTTGTTTTGGAACCAGCCTGTCGGGTTAGTTATCACTGCTATATTAACGCTATTATTGGTAAATACAATTCCCCTGGAAAATATATCTATTGCAGGAAGCATTAATTTCCTTTTTATCTTTTCACTGGTTAATTTTGTTAGGTTCAGGTTAGCCCCGGGAAACGGGAGAGAGAAAATACTTCCGTTTTGCGGTGTTGTATTGTGCTTGTCGGCGTTGGTTACCTTAATTATCCGGCAATTTGCTTCTGATAAGTTGGGTATCTTTATTTCCGCGGGCATTATTCTCGCCTGTTTCCTATATGAATTCGCGTATAAAAGAATTTATGCCGGTAAACATCCGTAGAATATTTATTGTGAAAACGATACACTAAATTATATAAATATGCTCCAATTAATGAACGACCTGCCCGAAAATGTATTAGGCATTTCTGCAGAAGGAAAAATAACCGGAAAGGATTATGAAGATGTTTTAATTCCCGCGGTGGAGGAAAAATTAACGACACATCTAAAGATCCGGATGCTCTATCACCTCGGAAATACATTCGACGGATTTGATCTCAGCGCTATACTCGATGATGCTAAAATAGGTATGAAGCATTTATCAGCGTGGGAAAAAGTTGCCATGGTATCTGAGCATCATTTGATAAATACTTTTGCAAAGTTCTTTGGTTACCTGTTGCCTTGTGAAGTGCGTGTTTTTAAAAATACAGAACTGGAAGAAGCGAAAAAATGGATTGCTGAACCTTAGGTATATTTACTATTTACGATTGCATAAATGCAGTAAGCATGGGAGAAGAAATATTACATCTTATTCCGCCGGGAATTGTCAAGTTTATTCTTGTTGTTTTGTTTTCATTGCTCATAGGGCTTGAGCAGCGGGGCCGTTATATCAAGGAAGAATTTGGAACCCGCTTTGGTACGGACAGAACCTTTACGCTGATAGGGATCCTGGGTTGTATTCTGTATGTCATCAGCCCGCAAACACTGGTGCCTTTTCTTGGTGGCGGATTGGCCATTACCGTTTTACTGGGCATTAATTATTACCAGAAAATAACTATACAGAAAAAATTCGGTATTACTTCCTTTGTGATTGCGTTGATCACTTATTGCCTTGCACCGCTGGTGTACACGCAACCCAACTGGCTCGTGCTGTTAATAGTGGTGTGTGTGCTTATCCTGACCGAATTAAAAGAGACGCTCTTTCAATTCTCTAAAAAATTTGACAACAATGAATTCATCACGCTCGCGAAGTTCCTCGTAATCGCCGGCGTTATACTTCCATTGCTTCCGGATACAATCCTATCGCCGACTTTACACTTTTCTCCCTACAAATTCTGGCTGGCGATCGTGGCAGTGTCGGGTATTTCTTACTTCAGTTATTTGCTTAAAAAATTTGTGTTCCCTGATTCAGGGATTGTTCTCACCGGCATATTGGGCGGCATGTATAGCAGCACGGCGACCACCATTATACTTGCAAAAAAAAGTAAAGAACTTCCCGAAAACAATAAAGTGGCCGCTGCTATCATCCTTGCCACAACGATGATGTACCTCCGGTTATTTTTACTGGCGTTGTTCTTTAATAAAAATATAGCGGTGGCACTTGCTCCATCGTTTGCGATTTTCATTGCGGTGTCTTCGTTGATTGCGGTGTACTTTTTAAAATTTCATCGCGGCAGGCAACACCAACCCGATGTAAATACATTGCCACCAAATACCAATCCGCTGGAATTTAAAACCGCTTTGATCTTCGCCGCGCTATTCATATTTTTTGCTGTCGTCACAGAGTTGGTAACCCAACGCTATGGAAGTAGTGGCATACATGTGTTATCATTTATAGTAGGGGTTACGGACATAGATCCTTTTATACTCAACCTGTTTCAGAGCAAATTGAATATTGCCGATAGCGTAATTGTAACGGCTGTGGTGAATGCCGCTACCAGCAACAATTTATTGAAAATGATCTACGCAACGGTACTTTGCGACTCATCCATACGCCGGCTATTGTTTGTTGGCTTCAGTATTTTAATCGTTACAGGCCTGGTGATATCGTTTGGGTTTCTTTCATAAATAGTTTGGGTGTATCAATTTTTGTGGCTTAAATCCTCTGACGGAATTCTTCACAACACATCAGCAAAAAAAACCCTCAGCAACCCATTTATTGACAGTTAATAAACTGAGGAAGTATTATAAGAATAGTCTGCGGATGAATCCTTTTATATTTGTGTTTAACTGTCATGTAAATTTTCATAAATTGGATAAAGTATTAATTATCGACGATGAAGAAAAACTAAGAACCCTCCTGGCTAAAATCATCAGCCTGGAAGGCTTTGAAGTTATACAGGCGGGCGATTGCAAAAGCGGTATAAAGAAACTGGAACAATATGATATAGATGTGGTCATTTGTGATGTTAAATTACCCGATGGCAGCGGTGTTGAATTATCTAAAAGCATTAAAGAAAAATACCCGGCTATAGAAATTATTTTGCTAACTGCTTACGGTAATATTCCTGACAGTGTACAGGCAATAAAAAATGGCGCTTTTGATTATATCACCAAGGGTGACGACAACAATAAAATAATTCCACTACTCTATAAAGCTACAGAAAAAGTGATGCTGGCAAAAAGAGTATTACAATTAGAAAAGCAATTAGGTAACAAATATTCTTTTGACAGCATTCTTGGCAAATCAAAAACAATTAAGGCACCCATTGAAGATGCAAAAAAAGTTTGTGTTACAGATGCTACAGTTTTACTTACCGGCGAAACAGGCACCGGCAAAGAAGTATTTGCACAAGCTATTCATAACGGTAGCAGCAGGAGCAAGCAAAATTTTATTGCAGTAAATTGTTCTGCATTCAGCAAAGAATTACTGGAGAATGAAATGTTTGGGCATAAAGCCGGAGCATTTACAGGCGCTATGAAAGACACAAAAGGAATCTTTGAAGAGGCGAATAACGGTACTGTTTTTTTAGATGAGATAGGTGAAATGCCATTGGATTTGCAGGCAAAACTTTTACGGGTTTTAGAAACCGGTGAGTTCTTAAAAGTGGGGGATAGTAAACCAACGAAGATCAATGTCCGCATTATTGCAGCCACTAACAGGAATTTGCAAAACGAAATTGAAGCAGGAAATTTCAGGGAAGATTTATTTTATCGCATCGCTGTTTTTAAAATTGCTTTACCACCATTAAGGGAAAGGGTGATTGATATCGAAGAACTGGCCATATCTTTTCTGTTGAAATTTTCTCATAAAACCAATAAAAAAATTGATACCATTTCCGATGCTTACCTTGATGCATTAAAACAACATTCCTGGAAAGGGAATATCCGGGAATTAAAAAATGTAATTGAACGCAGTGTTATTTTAGAAGACGGCAAAGAACTGACAATAGACACTTTGCCATTAGAATTAAAAATAGTTGCTACTGACAAGTCCAGACCTTCATCTGCAAAAACATTATCTGCCTTTGACCTTGCAAGCGCCGAAAAAATTCATATTCAAAAAGTAATGAATTATACCAATTGCAATAAAACCGAAACAGCACGGTTGCTGAATATTGCGTTAACCACTTTATACCGGAAGCTTGATGAGTATAAAATAAATTGAACGAAATGACCAAACAAGAAGTTAAGAAACATGAAGGGTTTAACATACTCATCTTAATTCCTTACTGGTTTAAAAATTAACCATTAAGAAGTTAAAGAAACATTCATTGTTGGTTAACTTAATTCCTTACTGGTTCAAAAACCATAGCAAAACGATAGCCCTCACCCTTTCAAAACGAAAGGGTTTTCTTTTTACGTTATTTCTATAAAATTACTGAAATACAATACAGTTAAGCATTCTACAGCTTTGTAAATCTTTTGGTGCAGGTATTGCCATTAACCTGGCATACCAAATAGTTGAACATGACAGCAATTCTAATTATAACAGGCAGTATTCTCTATGCAATCTTTTTCTATTCCATTAAATACTTCGAAAAAATCTAACAACATGATAGCTCTATTTATAATAGTCATAGCCGTATTTGTGTACATGTGCTACGTATTGGTAAAACCAGAAAAGTTTTAAAGAATGAAATGTGAAAGAATAAAAGAGGTATTATCCGTTGGCCTTTTTACGGGTATTGGCAGTACGTAACATCATTTATTGTAAACTGGAAGAGCTCTTTAAATTTAATAGTAATGATCATGAAAGCATTCTTCAAAGAAGTCGGAATATTCCTGTTAATATTCCTTCTCTTCTACGGCTGGTTCAAGATGTTTGACTGGCTATTTTCTTTTATCCATTTAAGCTAAACAATTATTAAATATGAATACAGAAATTTCCGGTATTATCCTGATGTATGCCATTGTACTATTACTCGCAATACCGCTTGGGCGATATATTGGTAAAATATTCAGCAATGAAAAAACCTGGTTGGATATAATTTTTAACCCGCTTGACAAAATCTTTTTCAAATTTAGTGGCATTGACATTACGAAGCAAATGAACTGGAAACAGCACCTGGTGGCCTTCCTTACCATCAACCTGTTATGGTTCTTAATTTCCATGTTTGTATTAATAAATATGAGTTGGTTGCCACTTAACCCGGATGCCAACCCATCTATGAGTGCCGACCTGGCTTTTAATACATCAGTAAGTTTTGTAACCAACACCAATCTGCAGCACTATTCAGGTGAAACTGGTTTGTCTTATTTAGGGCAATTGGTACTAATGCTCTGGCAGTTTATCAGTGCAGGTTGCGGTATTGCCATTGCAGCAGTTGTATTCTTCGCCATGAAAACTCCCTCTCCTTCGGAGAGGGCTGAGGTGAGGTTGGGTAATTTTTATTTTCTCTTTGTAAGAACCTGCACACGAATTTTATTTCCTATTGCCCTTGTTGTGGCCTTATTGCTTTTATTTAACGGCACACCTATGACCCTGCAGGGTAAAGACACCATAACAACGCTGCAAGGCGATACCGTACAAGTAAGCCGTGGACCGGTTGCAGCCTTTGTTGCCATTAAGCAAATAGGTACAAATGGTGGCGGATTTTTTGGGCCCAACTCAGCACATCCGTTGGAAAACCCCAGCTACTTTACCAATTTTATAGAAACCATTTGTATTTTCTTGATACCCATGGCGCTTGTGTTTGCATTTGGTTATGTTCTGAAAAGAAAAAAACTGGCCTTGGTAATTTTTGGCGTGATGACCATCGGTTTCCTGCTATTGGTTATTCCTACGGTTATCAATGAAATGAATGGTAATCCTGCCATTGCCAAAATGGGCATTAGCCAGCCAATGGGAAGTATGGAAGGTAAAGAAGTACGGTTTGGCCCGGCGGCTTCTGCATATTGGGCCATCAATACAACGGTAACCAGTAATGGCTCCGTAAATGCTATGCACGACAGCCTAACTCCGCTTTCGGGTATGAACGCATTATTGGGCATGATGGTAAACTGTTTTTATGGGGGTGTAGGCGTAGGCTTTTTAAATTTTTACATCTTTATCATTTTGGCAGTTTTTATAAGTGGTTTGATGGTGGGTAGAACACCTGAATTTTTGGGTAAAAAGATTGAAGCAAGGGAAATGAAAATTGCTATGATCATTGCCTTACTACATCCCTTTTTAATATTGGTGGGTACAGCTATTGCAAGCCACTTGTACGCAGGCAACCCTGTTGCTTATGCAGGCTGGTTGAACAATCCCGGGTACCATGGCTTTAGCGAAATGCTCTATGAATTCACTTCCTCAAGCGCTAATAACGGTAGCGGTTTTGAAGGCCTGGGCGACAATACGCCTTTTTGGAATATTTCCTGTGGCATAGTGATGCTAGTGGCAAGATACCTGCCCATTATTGGCCCCGTTGCCATAGCAGGAATTTTAGCCAATAAAAAATACATTCCTGAAAGTGCGGGTACCTTAAAAACGGATACGTCCACTTTCGGTTTAATGGTATTCGCTGTAATAGCAATTGTTGCAGCCTTATCTTTTTTTCCTGCCCTGGCATTAGGCCCTATAGCAGAATATTTCTCCATGCATTAATAAGGTAAAAGATGAAACGAAATAAATCAAATAAACTATTTCAGAAGGAATTGGTGCAGGAAGCACTCAAAGAAACTTTCGTAAAATTAAGTCCCGCAAAAATGTTCCGCAACCCCGTAATGTTTACAGTTTGGATCGGCACACTGGTGATGGCAGGCGTATGTATTTGGATTGCTACCGGGGAGCAGCAGCAGGGCAGCCTTACTTATAATATTATTGTAACGGCTGTGTTGTTTATTACATTACTCTTTGCCAATTTTGCCGAAGCCATTGCCGAAGCCAGGGGAAAGGCACAGGCCAACAGTCTCCGCAAAACAAGGGAAGAGACACCTGCCAGGTGGATACAACCCGTTGGAGAGATGTATGTAAATGAAGTAAAAATCGTTCCATCATCTCAGTTAAAAAAGGGAGATGTATTCCTTTGCGAAGCAGGTGACATTATTCCTTCAGATGGAGAAATTATTAAAGGATTGGCAACAATAGATGAAAGTGCCATTACCGGGGAAAGTGCGCCCGTCATTCGTGAAGCGGGTGGTGATAAAAGCAGTGTCACTGGTGGCACAAAAGTGTTAAGCGATAGAATTGAAGTAAAAGTAACTACTGAACAGGGCGAAAGTTTTCTCGATAAAATGATCGCATTGGTTGAGGGAGCGTCAAGACAAAAAACTCCCAATGAAATTGCATTAACTATTTTATTAGCCGGTTTTACATTGGTCTTTATCATTGTTACAATTACATTAAAACCTTTTGGTGAATATGCACAAACACCCATCACTATCTCTGCCTTCATTTCTTTATTTGTCTGTTTAATCCCCACCACCATTGGCGGTTTATTGTCTGCAATTGGGATTGCAGGTATGGACAGGGCATTAAGAGCTAATGTAATTACCAAAAGTGGTAAGGCAGTAGAAACAGCAGGAGATATTGATGTGTTGTTGCTCGATAAAACAGGAACCATCACCATAGGCAACAGGAAAGCAACTAATTTCTTTCCTGCTCATGGCATAGATGAAAAACAGTTTATAAAAGCAGTTGTGCTAAGTTCAATGGCCGATGAAACTCCCGAAGGAAAATCAATCATTGAACTTGCAGGTATCAATCCGCTGAGTTACCAGGTTCAGCATGCAAGGTTCATAAAATTCTCAGCGGAAACACGAAGTTCCGGAATCGACTTTGAACATACCCGTATTCGTAAAGGTGCTGCTGATGCCATCCGCCAGTTATGCGAAAAAAAAGGCAATCATGTTCCTGAAGAAACAGGTGAAATTGTAAAAGGCATATCCAGCAATGGCGGTACTCCTTTAGTGGTAGCTGAAAATGAGAAAGTAATTGGAGTGGTGGAATTGCAGGACATCATCAAACCTGGCATCAGTGAACGTTTTGAACGGTTACGTAAAATGGGTATCAAAACAGTGATGGTCACCGGGGATAATCCTTTAACAGCAAAATATATTGCGGAAAAGGCGGGTGTAGATGATTTTATAGCCGAAGCAAAGCCGGAAGATAAAATGAACTACATCAAAAAAGAACAGGCTGAAGGGAGGTTAGTTGCTATGATGGGTGACGGTACCAATGATGCCCCGGCATTGGCGCAGGCAGATGTGGGCGTTGCAATGAACAGCGGTACGCAGGCGGCAAAAGAAGCCGGTAACATGGTGGACCTGGACAACGACCCGACAAAACTGATTGAAATAGTGGAGATAGGAAAACAATTGTTAATGACAAGAGGAACATTGACCACTTTCAGTATTGCCAATGATGTGGCAAAATATTTTGCCATCATTCCTGCCCTGTTAATCATTGCTATTCCGGCAATGCAAGGTTTAAATATCATGCGCCTGCACAGCCCTGAAAGTGCGATTTTATCCGCTGTTATTTTTAATGCTATAATCATTCCTATGCTTATTCCGTTGGCACTTAAAGGTGTTGCATATAAGCCCATTGGAGCAAGTGCATTGCTAAGAAGAAACCTGCTGATTTATGGTTTGGGTGGTGTTATTGTACCATTTATCGGTATTAAGTTAATTGACTTATTTGTATCATTATTCTACTAAAATCTACATAAAATGAAAGAACATATATTCCCGGGTATTCGACTCACATTTGTTTGCCTGGTTTTCTTCCCGGGTGTTTATACACTCATTGTTTTGGGGGCAGCACAATTCTCACCCAATAAGGGCAAAGGAGAAACAGTAGTTGTAAACGCTAAAACTTATTATAGTAATATCGGGCAGAAATTCACGGTTGATAAGTATTTCTGGTCAAGACCATCGGCTGTAGATTACAATGCTGCTGGCGCAGGCGGCAGTAATAAAGGCCCAACTAACCCCCAATACCTGGCACAAGTGCAGGCAAGAATAGATACTTTTTTATTGCATAATCCCGGGGTATCCAAATCAGAAATTCCTTCTGATTTGGTAACTGCAAGCGGTAGTGGCCTTGACCCAAACATTTCGGTCCAGGCCGCAAATGTCCAAATAAAGCGGATTGCCAGGATCAGGGGAATGGCCATTGGTAATTTGCAACAGCTAATAATTTCCAACACTGAAAAACCATTAGCAGGATTTTTAGGAACGCAACGAATTAATGTACTCCGGCTTAACTTAGCTTTAGATACGCTTAAATAGCCGAAGATGGACAAAGAACAAACAGTACAACATTTTCTCGATTTGATTAAAAAATCGAGGCGGGGTAAGTTTAAAATTTACATTGGCATGAGTGCCGGTGTAGGTAAAACCTATCGAATGCTGCAGGAGGCTTGTACTTTGTCGCGCAACGGCATTGATGTTAAAATAGGTTACATTGAAACGCACAACCGAAAAGAAACTCACGATCTGCTGGAAGGCTTATCGGTAATACCCAGGAGAAAACTGTTTTATAAAGGGAAAGAACTGGAAGAGTTGGATGTACAAGCTGTTATCAATTTACGGCCGGAAATAGTGATTATTGATGAACTGGCTCATACCAACATAGAAGGAAGCAAAAACCAAAAACGCTGGCAAGACGTGATGGATATTTTAGATGCAGGCATTAATGTTATTAGCGCAGTTAACATACAACATATTGAGAGTCTTAACCAGGAAGTGAAAGAAATAACCGGGGTAGAAGTAAAAGAGCGAATACCTGACAGCGTATTGGCAATGGCAGACGAAGTAGTAAACATCGACCTTACAGCAGATGAATTGATAAGCCGTTTGAGAGAAGGGAAAATCTACCAGGCTGAAAAGATCGAAGCGGCTTTAAAGAACTTTTTCAAAAGTGAACACATCCTCCAATTGAGGCAAATGGCTCTACAGGAGGTAGCATCCCTGGTAGAACGAAAAGTAGAAACTGAAATAACCAAAGTTAACGCCGTCAAATATGAAAAATTCTTAGCTTGCATCAGTTCTAATGAAACGACAGCTAAAGCTGTAATAAGAAAAACCGCAAGGCTTGCCAATTACTACAATAGCAAGTGGTATGTATTGTATGTGCAGACACCAAAAGAAAAAAGCGATAAAATTGCACTGGATAAACAACGCTACCTGATTAATAATTTTAAACTGGCTACTGAGTTGGGTGCGGAGATAATTAAAGTGGAGAATGACAACATTGCAAAAGCAATAATTGGACTGTGCGAAGAACGAAGCATAACAACCATTTGCATTGGCAAACCGCACCTTAATTTATTCAAAATAATTTTGGCAACCAATGTGTTCAACGAATTGCTCAGGAAACTTTCTTCCAACGATGTTGATCTTATAATTTTAAGCTGATGAAGATTAAAGTAAAACTATTCCTGGGTATCGGGTTGCTGTTTGCCATGATAATTCTGCTTACTGCATTAAGCAGTTATTTTATTAACAGGCTCGCCGGCGATACAAAAAATATTTTAGTTGCCAATTATAATACATTGGATTATTCCAGGAAAATGCAGATTGCACTGAATAATGGCATCCAGGCAAGTGATCAAAATAAATTCTTTGAAGACAATCTTAAACTGCAACAAAGAAATATAACGGAAGTAGGGGAGTCAGAATTGACTGATAGTCTCATCCAACATTCCAGGCAATTGCAAAGTAACCCTTTTGATGTTTCTTTAATGAGGTTAGTACGAAGTGACATTTCAGATATTACTTTGTTGAATATGCAGGCTATCGAACGAAAAAGCAGAGTTGCAGGTACAACAGCGGATAATTCCATATTGTGGGTTAGCCTTATTGGGGTAATATGTTTTTTGATTGCCTTTATCATGTTTGTAAATCTTCCCGGAAATATAGCCAATCCAATTAAAGAATTAACCGCCAGCATCAAACAGGTTGCTGCACAGAATTACAACGAAAGGGTTCATTTTGACAAGCGCAATGAATTTGGTGAATTGGCATCTTCCTTTAACACCATGGCTGAAAAGTTGCAGGAATACCAGGCAGGAAACATCCAAAAACTGATGGTAGAAAAGAAGCGGATTGAAACACTCATAAATAATATGCACGACCCGGTGATAGGATTGGATGAAAAGAAAATTGTCTTATTTATGAACAACACTGCTATGAAGATTGCTGGTTTAAATCCGGAAGAAGTTATAGGCAAGCCAGTGCAGGATGTTGCAGTAAATAATGATTTGGTGCGTTTACTCATCCGGGATTTGTTTTCAGAAAAAGAAAAGCAGGAAGAAAAACAACCTCCGTTAAAAATATATTCAGATAATAAAGAAAGCTATTTTGAAAAGGAAATCATTCCTATTAAAATTATCCCTACCGGGGAAAAAGAAGAAAAACTGATTGGCAATGTAATACTGTTACAGAATATCACACCTTATAAAGAGCTCGATTTTGCGAAAACAAATTTCATTGGAACAGTTTCACACGAGTTGAAAACGCCCATCTCTTCTATTAAGATGAGTTTGCAACTTTTGGAAAATAAGCAAGTGGGACTGCTAAATGATGAACAACAAAGCCTCCTGGATAGTATAAAAGATGATGTTAGCCGGCTATTGAAAATAACCGCAGAATTATTGAATATGACACAGGTGGAAAGCGGTAACATCCAGCTTTCTATGATGCCATCAGACCCCAAAGAGATCCTGATGTATGCTGTTAATGCAAACAAAACACAAGCCGAAGAAAAAAAAATAAAATTAGCTTTGAACAGCCCTGGTAATTTACCCAAGGTACATGCTGATTATGATAAGACAGCCTGGGTACTTACAAACCTTATTTCTAATGCGATCCGGTATTCTTACGAAAATTCAACAATCAGTTTAAGTATTTCACAAATTGAAGACAAAATAAAGATTTCAGTTAAAGATACAGGACAAGGGATAGCGCCTGAATTTAAAGATAAAATCTTCGACCGTTACTTCCGTGTACCTGGTACAAAGAAAGAAGGTACAGGGCTCGGTTTGGCAATAAGCAAAGAATTTATCGAAGCGCAGGGTGGCCAGATTTCAGTTGATAGTGAATTTGGTGCAGGAAGTACATTTTCATTTACGCTCAATCCTTTGCAAATTGACGAGGGTAACAAACTGTAATCTCCCATAATAGTATCGCCGGTTTAATTGACTTATCCACCAAGATACAATTGCAAGGCGCACAAATTCTACACACAAAAGCCAACCTTGTAAAATAGCCTGCCTCGTTCCTGCGCTTCCGGGACACATCCTACTTAATAATACACACTATTCAGTTTGATACAACAAGACGAGGGGCACCGTGCACTCAGTTGCAATATTAAATTATAAAAGAGTGGCTGTCCGGAGTTTACAACCCGGGACGAGTACTTCATTTCAGCAGGTACTATAAGTAAAGCTGGTTATAAAATGTTTGACCAGGGAGTGATATATTTTGTATGCATTGCGGTGGCTTCATGATAGATGTTTTTATAAGAAAGGACTATCGTGATATAATAATTGAAAGTTTGCGGCATTATCAATTAGAACAAGGGCTTGTAATGGATGGTAGTTATGAGCATTCATGTTCATTGATCATTTCGGCCAGGGAAAATAATCATACCGGACAGGTAAATTATCGACTTCACATTTTGGAATAAATGGTAAAGGATTTCCTCCCCGCCGTTTCCGGGGAGGAGGATCGGTTGAATGTCATAGTACGACCCCTCTTTTAAATCTTGCATATCTTTTTTATATTGTTGGTCCAAACCAAAATTTATTGTATGAAAAAAACAATCGTTGCCGCCCTCGTTGGTGGTATTATTATTTTTGCGTGGCAGTTTCTTTCATGGGGAGCCATAAACCTTCATGAGGCGCAGCAGCAATATACTCCGGAACAAGACAGTATATTGGCTTACCTGGGAAACCGGTTCAAGGTTGATGGCGCTTATTTGATGCCAACATTTGCGCCGGGCACTTCAAGTGACGAAATGGGAAAACAAATGAAAGCGATGGAAGGAAAGCCATGGGCGCAGGTAGTATATCATAAAAGCATGCCGGGTATGAACAAGATGTTTATAAATATCGGCCGGAGCCTGCTGGTTGATATCTTTATCGTGTGGCTGCTGTGTTGGCTGATTGTCAAAATACCTGCCCCTTCATTTGGAACTATTTTCCTCGCAAGCATCGGCACGGGTATTATCGTATTTCTCAATGCGCCGTACACTATGCATATATGGTATGGCAGTTTCGACCTTATGGCTCATTTTGTTGATGCATTGGTGTCGTGGGGCGTTACAGGTCTATGGTTGGGATGGTGGCTTAGCCGCAGGAGGAAATAAATTTTCGAAGAAGCGACAAAATTATACGTCTCAGATTGTTTCTATCGTCCGGGCCTTGGGGCTGGGAAGAACTTGACCGGTTAACATGCGATGGGCAGAGATCATTTGCAGTAAAACCTCCCCCATGGAACAGACCAATGCCATTTACTTTATTAATTCCAAATGTCATCGCCTTCCTTTAGTGTAAATATCTAATATCTATGTTAGCGTGTATACATGATTTCATTATTTTAACCAAAAGGTCAAATTGGTAAAAATTTTTTTTAGCAGTTGCGGATACTTCTTCTTTTTCTTTCGGTTAGGTTGTAGCATCCATTGGGACTTGTTTTTTTATGACGCTACATTACTATATTAACTGGGTAGCATTACGCAATCTTCTTTCCGAGCTTTTTTATTTTTATGATCATTAATACCAGGTATAAAACAGTTCCCCAGATTCCTATAACAATAGAAAAAACCGTGATGAGCAGCCAGACCGGGGTTTCACTGCGTGTTGACCACAAGGTTCTTTGAGCAAAAAAATCTTTTGGAGGGTTAATTGCTTTCCCCCAGTTCACCGTTTTTTCAGCTAAAAGGGTACCATAGGTATCGTTATCATCCACTTTGGCGACCAGGGTAATATTTCCTTTTTCATCCCCGGGAATTGAATCTCTTTTAAACTCGGCGCTTGAAACGCCTGTGGAATCGGACGTATACGTTGCCTCATCACCCACCGATAAATTACCCAGCATACGTTTTATGGAAAGATTCATATCAATATTATTAACCGGGACCCACGCATTTCCACTTTTTTCTTTCAATTCGCCAATAACTGTTCGTACTCCATCAACGGAAGTGGTATCAATGGTAAGAATCGCTTTTTTAATTGTTATGTCAGCACTTAACAGTTCCTGTCCTGCAGATGAGTCAGATTGGGCAAGAAATTTAAATTCGTCAATTGAATCCCATGTATTTCTGAAAGACGGGGGCAAACCAATTCTCGCTTTTCCGATCGTGTCTGTGATCACTTTACCCAGCAAGTTTTTTTGTTCGGCTTCGTCGAAGTAAATATTCAGCGGTATGTTTTTTACAGGCTCAAATTGTCGCCCTACTTTCTTTTTTGTAGTTACCTCCAAATATGGGACGTGATTTGCCTGCAGGAAATAGTTGATGCTTAGCAATGTTGGAGACGCCACTGCAGAATCCTGTGCATGAACGGCACCAACTGTTGTTCCGGACAAAAACAAAAGAATACTAATAATTTTAAGATAATTGTGCATTTTCATATTGTTCAGTTGTTTCATGCTTTTTCATCATTTCATGTTTATCCTCCAGTGTTTTATAGATCGATATTACCGGAAACACCCGGGCAAAAAAGGTGATGATTAGTAACACGCCCGCCATAGAACCGATAGTAATGGCCCACTCTTCCCAACTGGGAAAGTAATGACTGAACCTTGCAGGCGCATCGTACTTAGGTAAAAACGGGTGTAATAATGTTGGCGTTACAATGAGGTATCTTTTGAACCATGCACCAATAACCACCATTACACCTACGATAAACATGGGCAACGGTTTTCTTCCTTTCTTAAAAACCAATATTAATATTGGAATAATCATTCCTACCATAATAGCAAACCAGAACATAACTGAATAATCACCCGTGAATAGACCATTTAAATAATCCTGCTCTTCTTTTTTCATTTTAAAAGCAGGGACAAGGAATTCATTTATGTTAAAATACAAATACAATAGTGCAAGCATAACTGTTACCTTTCCCATTTTATCAAAATGAAATTCGGTAATGTAAGATTCCAGTTTATACACCCTGCGAAAAACATACATCGCAACGACGACTGCGCCGGCACCTACGAGAAATGCACCGGAAACAAAGTAGGCTCCGAAATTACTGCTGTCCCAGCCCGGCCGGTATGTAGTTGCAAATAACCAGGAGGTAACAGTATGTATGCAAAATGCCACCGGTACGATGGTAATACAAAGTATGGTAATAGATTTGTCCCTGATCTTTTCCTGGGCTGCGCTGCCATTCCAAAATGAGCCCATCCATTTATATAGCTTTGAAAAGGGCTTGCCCAGCTTATCTTTCCACGATATCATCATCCTCACATCCGGGATCAATGTAATGTATAACAGCAGTATGCTAAGGAAGAAATAGGTAGTGATTACGATGACATCCCACAGAATAGGTGATTGGATGCGGCCATGCGTAAACAAAAAGTATATTCTATCCGGCCGGCCCATATCTACAATAATAATGAGGGCCGCAAAAGTAATATTGGACACGGCAATAATTTCGGCTATGCGTGTTAGTGGTGTACGCCACGGTACACCGGAAAGACGAAAAATTGCCGTGATAAGTGATCCTACAAGACTTACGGCCACAAAAAAAACAAAGTTGGAAATGTAAATTCCCCAGGAAACATAGTCACCCATATTAGTAACCGCCAAACCTTCTCTTAATTGTTTTATATATGCAAATGCGCCAGTACAAAATATAACGATCAGGCCGGCAGTCCATATCATTCCCCTGCGACCAAATTTTTGTGGCAATAAATCACTGGTGATTTTTTCCTCGGACAAATTTTGGAGATTTTCCACGTTATTTATTTAAGATTTTTTTTCGGCAGGCGCTTCTTTGTCAAGTCCCTCTTCAAATTTAAAATTTCTGTTTACCGGTGGCAGATAATACACACTTGGTTTTGTTCCCAAATCTTCCATCAGGCGATAGCCTGCCTTGTCTCTAACGAGGTCGCTGAAACGAAAAGTTTCTGCTCCGTTGGTAACAGAATCTTCAATCATATCTCCAAAGAAATATACGCCGTTAGGGCAGGCGGAAACACAATGTGGCAACATACCCATCCGGGTCATATCCGGGCAGAAGTCACATTTACCCACAGTTCCTTTTTTTTGTGGTAAGCTTGTTTCAGCACTATAAGGCTGGTCGGCAATATCCACCGGAAGATCGGGATCTCCCCAGTTGAATACACGGGTTGAGTAAGGACATGCAGCCATACAAAAACGACAGCCTATACACCTGTCACTATCGATCAACACAATTCCATCCTGCCTTTTAAATGTAGCATCTACCGGGCAAACCTTTACACAGGGTGGTTCATCGCAATGCATGCAGGTAGTAGGTTGCCAGTAAGGAGCCTCCTTTGGGGCATCCTGCATCGGGTAAACTTTTATCCAGTTCTGTGCATCCTGTACATGGTGTGCATGGTTACAGGATGCCTGGCAGGCTTTTACATTTTTACAACGTGAAAGATCTATAACCATCACAAACTTCTTCCCCGGTATACCTTTTCTTGCTTCTTCATTACTTACGGAAGGCATGTGAGGAACCGGTTTTAAAAAAGCTTTATCTATTTCAATAACATTGCCGTCTACTGAAAGTAATTTCACTTTCTCGCCTGAGGCAACAATGTCGTCTTCAGAATGTAAATGAGGCGTTTTAGAATTACAGGCAGCAGCCATTGTAGTTAATATGCCCGCCGCGAGAAATTCCCTGCGTGATTTGTCTTGGTTCATTTTAATGAGTTTGGTTATTGGACTCCCTTATTTTTGATCCAGTTTTGCATTTCTTTATTAGTAATCTTTTCCTTTTTGGATGGGAGGGCGTCAATGTCAACTTCAACCAGTTTTCCATCCTGTGTTAGCATTTTTATAGTACCGGACTTTTTCTTTTTTTTCGGAATGAAAAATTTTAAAGTTGTAAATAATGCAGCCACAGAGAGCCCCAGGCCGATAAATTTTTTTCGGCTCTGGAACTTTTTATCGTTTTCCATATTTTATTTATAGTTCTTATAGTGAAAGGTACCTTATGAAAATGCGGTAATTATTTGAGTGTTTTTACATAATCTACAAGGCTCCAGGTATCCTGTTCATCAGGAATTTTTTTCTTGAAGCTTGGCATATCTCCTCTGCCTTCCGATATTTTATAGAAGAATGCTCCCTCAGGTTGCTTCTGTGAATCTGCCTGGGTAAGATCTCCAGGTTCAGTTTTTAACTGCGCAGCTTTTGATCCATCTCCGTGCCCTGACTTGCCATGGCACGACTGGCAATTTCTCGCCCATAGCTCCTTGCCATTCTTGAGTGATTCAGCGTTGGAAGCAACAGGGTTTTTCATTGACAGATATTTACCTGGGACTACCCATGGTTTTTTCGGTTGAAAAGCGGTAATAATGCTAAAGGTTAGAACGGCGGCAAAAAAAAGAATTGTTGTTAATAAGAATTTCGTTTTCATTTTATTTTTATTAATTAATTAATCGGTAAGGTAATTTTATTAAAATTTAGAAGTTCCAAAGTCTTGTTATATTAAAGCCAATTAAAAACTGGCCTTTTGTAAAATCATTCTGATTAAACATGGCGTTATTTTGCGGTAATATGCTACCATAATTTCCTACAAATACTTCGAAGTCATGACCACTTGATCTCATTTCCAATCCGAAACTAATATTAGGATGCGGATTATTTGCAGGATGTTGGGTTAAGGGTTGATCATAGTTAGCAACAAGTGCAGTTTGCGGGGAAATTTTATACCTGCCGGAAAATGAAATGGCAAAATGGTCATTCTTCATTAACTGCTTTATTTTTCCTGACGAATCCGTGTACCCTTCCAGGTTGTTAAAATGCGATAAGCTTGGGCTTACTTGTATGGAAAATTTATCAGAAATTTTTCTTGCAATCATCAACTGGTTAAAGTAACTGAAACGATCGGATAAGGTTGAAAACAATGTTGTTGCGTCTTGTTTTCGTGTATCCATCACCGCATTTCCAAAATAGGTAACACTTACCGGCATGCTGCCGTCTTTTGTTTGTTTCAATAAAGCATATTTTAAGTCCCAATCTACCTGCATCCTATCGTTACTTGCGCCAAAACCAACTTGTAAATTTTTCATGGGTACATAACTAAATCCCAATCTCATATTTGCACCGGCAAAAAGGCCAAAAAGATCCCGAAAGCCATTACTGGCAATGCCGAACCTGTGTTGAATAGCAAATTCAAAAGTTCCTTTAACATCCACCATCACCGTTTGGTTGTCGATTAAATAATTTCCTTCGAAAGTATTTTTTACAAATGATTTCTTTTTAACTATTTGTTCAGGAGCTGAACTATCGACCTGTGTTGAATCCTGGGCTTGTACTCCGGGACTCATTATCAATAACAGGAAAACTGTTATCATCGGCATCATATTAATCGGCATCATTTTAAAATACCTATTTTGTTTTTTCATAATCTTTTTTTTAGTTGTTTTTAGCGCCTTGTTTAATCCAGGCAAGAATTAGTGCATTAATATTGGAAGGATTATTAGCGCTACCCAGGGGCATTGTTGCAGATTTTTTTCCTGTTAACCATAAATACACTTCACTGCCTGCAGGTGTTGCAATATCTAAATAGTGACCAGATACTAAAGAGCTATATGCATTTGCCTCAGTTAAATTAGGTACAATGCTCCCGCTATGACAGCCCGCTGTTGCACAACTTTTAGTTAATATCGGTACAATGGTTTTGGAAAACTGAACAGTCTCTGTTACGGCCGGAGAATTGTCTATAATTACTGTCGTTGTTTTAGAACAGCCAGTCATTGTAATGATGAATGCCATAATTAATAAAAATCCTATTCCTATTATTATTTTCGACATGGTCTTTGTTTTTTTATTATTAAAGAACAGTCAGGTACTATTTCTTAAATGTCAATGTTAAATTAGGTTGAATGCCATGTTGGTAGTTAGAATTATTCCAAATTGCTATTCCAAATACCTGGTCTTCTAAGCTTGAAAAATCAATATCCTGTTTCAATACGTCTGCCGTTTTTAAGGCACGTTTGTATTCAACAATCCAACCGGTACCTGTGTAAACTGAAGCGCCTGTAATATCTGCTCTTTCTCCAATCAAAGGAACTCCAATATAGCCTGGAATTGAATTTTTTGCAGTGGCTCCTGTAGCATCACCTGATCTTTGATAATCGGTACCTACAGTAGGATTAATTGTTGAACCATCACTTAAAGTCAACATTCCGGTTGAACTTACCCCGGTTACTTTTTTAGCATTACCACCAGTAGTATCTGCTACCAAAATGTAACCAGCGCTTCCGGCTCCCGGGATTACCCAAATTGGAACGTTAACTTTTGCACCCGTACCATCTAATTTTAAACTTTGTGAATTACTAACTTCGCCTTGTGTTGGAGATTTAGTATAATTTGGTCGATTGGGCCAGGTTGAAGATGATGTACCATCAGGCACTATACCATCAACGTGTCTTCCGTTAGCATTACCTCCTGTTAAGTTAGTAATGGCCGGCCCACCAGCCCAATCCTGGTAGTTGTCATCCATAAA
Source organism: Ginsengibacter sp. (assembly GCA_039933035.1). Taxonomy (GTDB): domain Bacteria; phylum Bacteroidota; class Bacteroidia; order Chitinophagales; family Chitinophagaceae; genus Ginsengibacter. The sequence continues at coordinate 40,616 of JBDTOV010000023.1, forward strand.
ATGCAGTGATGCATCTTTGCTCATGTAACCTAGACGGCCCCACCACATATCAATTTTTTCAGCAGCGCCATTTGTATAATGGTTCCCCTCAGAAGCATTAGACTCCATTATGCCAGTGCCTGTAGTATAATCTAAATAAGGCGTAAATACATGACAGCTTGCATAGCACGTTTGCGAAATAAATTTTGGAGTTGAATTATCGATGTTCCAGAGCATGGCAATTCTATCCTGGCCCCAGCCGGCTCTTGACAAAACCCCGCTTGCATCATAGGTATTACTTGAAGGTTCTTTCGTCCATCCCGTTTTATCTGTGACATTTCCAGCAGGATTAAAATACCACGGCGCTACATTAACACTTTGAGTAGCGTCCTGAATCTCTGCCAGGAAATAAATGTTTTGTGCATCATACATAGAACGAACCGTTGCATGAAATTGCTGGCCGCTATAACCGGAAAATAAACCGTTTCCGGGATCGGGTACCGTTGGTAAAATGTCCAGTTTTGTTGCGTTGTCCCAGGCAGGATCGATGGTACCGTCGATAGTGGGAGCTGTTGTTACTTTGATTGATTGCAAAACAGATGAGTTGTCTGTAGTATCATTAACTGTGAGGATTTGGTCATGTTTGGTACAGCTTATCCAATATCCAATAAATAATACCAGGGAAGTCAATATCCAGAATGACTTTTGTTGAAACATTTTCATAAAAATTATTTTGATGATCTAAATTTTTAACAATTGATAATTGTTTGTGGTAAGAAAGTACCAAATTACAAGTAGCTAAAACCAAATCTTGTGACAGCAATCACCCGTTAAAATGATTTGGATCATGACATAACAAGAAGTGTAGTGGATGAGTTTTTTTTTACAAGTGATCACAATAGTTATTATGAAAAATGTGAATGTTTACCAGTGAAAATATTTGTACGTGTAAGCCCGATCGTTATAACTCGCGATAAGGGTTGTGATACTGAAACGTCTGATCCCGCAGGGTTATAATTTTCCCCAATTACCCTAAAAAAAGAATCAGATTATATATGAATATTATAAATATCCTTTTTCTGTTACTTCTTTTTGGAAAAATAAAATCCTGGCTCGGTATCAATATTTGGCATATCATTAAGCACAGATTAGTATCTCCAGCCGCGCTTTTTGCAATGCGCCATTGGCAGGTAAAGCTTATAATAAATATCTATAATGAAGTTGAATCCCGGCATACTTCTTATGGGTTGAGATCATAAAAACGATTCTCCACTTCGCAGCTTTGCTATATTAACAAGGGTAGCATTGCATCAAAATCGATTTTAGATTCTTCTAATGGGGCCAATGTCCTGTCCTGGAGGATAGTGCCAAATTTCCGGAGATCAAATTTCTCTTTGAATTTGGAAAAGGAATTCCTGATCATGGTTACCAACTCATGTTTATCTATTGCGTCTGCAAGATCTATTACGTAAGAATCCTCACCCACATAGTCGAGTATGGTCTCCCTTCCGATAACAAAGCGACAAGTAAACCTGCAAGCGATACCTTTTTTTGTTGGGGCCTTTTTCCTCATTACATCGAGGGTTGTAAAACTGAGTATTTTTTCTTCGGTCTCATTGACGGTAAGCGGTACATGATAATTCCATTCACTAACAACAAGTTCAGTTTGCTCTATCATTTTTTAAATTGTAGTTGGTTGTTTTACAAATTAAGGAAATATAAAAATTCCGCCCAGCCTTTAAAAAAATCGCAGGAAGCGCTTTTAGAAACGCAATTGAATCAATTAATTCACAGTAGTTGATTTTTCATTGTTTCATCCCCATTTCTTACATAATCCACGTCATCATAGAATCTTTCCCCAAAGTCATATTTTGAAGGCTCACCATATTTTAATATAACAAACACCATATAGAGTATCATAACAGGTGACACAGACCACATAACAAAAATAAGCCTGATGTCTGCGCCTGTTTGAATTAAGAGTTGGAAGATTATTAAATAAATTGTTACTCCGGCGATGGCAACATAAGGTTTTTTCATTTTTATTACTTTACTTTTAAAAATGATTTACCACAAACTGGTTACAATTTATTTGCCAATAATCAGTAAGAAGTTTGTATTAAAAACTGAAGGCGATTTGTAGGAATGAAATTAACAAAATTCCAACCAATTACTTTAAAGTATTAGGTTTTTAGCAGCCCCGTAACAAAAGCATTTGTCAATAGGTATGATAAAGTGGAATTCAGTCCGGGCCAATATCAATTGGAATTTGTTTTTCGTGGAGAAGTTGATGTTGATTCATGTGTATTCGGGATGTAGGATGGTAGTTTTGAGGCTGGGCATGTGGCGGTATCTTCCTTTTGATAAAGGAAATCACAAACGTTTATATTTCGATTGAATAGTTTTTGTGTCAACTTTTGACTGTTAATCCATCACCCTGTAAAATATTTTTCTACCGAACTTATCTTCGATCTCTTCTTCAGCACATGATTTAAATTTTCGAGTTCTGGCCTGGTTGCCATGCCGGGGCGTGTACTAAGGACGGGATACATTTTTCCGGTTAATAAATTATTAATGGCAATAAACTTCGAATTGAATGCATTATTATCATCATTGATGCTGTGCTTATGAGAGCCGGGGAGCCGGTAGAAATAATGAAGAGGCTCGATTATCTCAAAGACAATTTATTTAAAAACAAAGGGTTTGACAAAAATTCATTTTATGAATTTTCGAAAATATAAAATGATGTGTTCAGCCAAAATAAAAATTAAGTTGACCTGGATTAAAAAATTGATAGGTTAGTACCGGGAATTTCTCTACTTGTTGAATTACGATACAGCTTATTTTAAAAGTAGCGATTATAACGTTCCGGCTTAAACGAAATTGATAGCCAGGTAACAGAATCCAATTTTGAAAAAGGAAAAGTTATTTTGGGTAAACCTTTAGTAAATGTAGAAGTTGAAAAAAATAGCAAGCCTGGCTATAAGTAAACTTCCGAAAACCAGGATGTAGTTACTAAAAAAATTATATTTGAGGCTGAACAAGATGTATGATTACCACTAAATCTAAAATCGACGCTGCAGAATTATTCAAAATAAGCATAATGAAACCGGTTGTAAAACCGACAAATCCACATAAACATACCGGCTACCATGAAATGATCCTGCTATCCCGGGGAGCAGGTTTTCACGTAATCGATGACGAAAAGATCGATGTGGTTTCCCCGGTTTGTTTTTACCTGTCGCCGGGGCAGGTGCATTGCTGGGATTTTACTGACATTCCAAACGGGTATGTTATCATGTTCCGGGAAGAACTTTTTTATTCAACAGATATTATTCAAAAACTATTATTGTTACCCCAGGTTGTACAATTAAAATCCCATGATTTTATTTTTGACCTTGCTGCTGAGTTGTTAAAAGATTATTCGGACAATAAGGTCACACCTGGTATGTTAGATGCTTCTCTCAGTTTCCTGATTGCAAAATTGCTGCAGGCATCCCAGGTGCAATTGCTACATCATTCATCAAAAAATAAAATACTCCTCGATTATCGGAAGCAAATTGAAGGCTCCTTCAAAGTAACGCGGGATGTAAAAGTGTATGCTGACCGGTTACACATTACTCCCGCCACTCTAAATGAAACCTGCAAAGAAATATTAGGAAAAAATGCTTACGATTTATTAAAGGAAAGGGTGTTTCTTGAAGCTAAGATTTTATTAACCCACACCAATGAATCTGTCAAGGAAATTGCTTACGAACTTAACTTTGCCGATCCTTCTTACTTTGTAAAATATTTTAAATCGCAAAGTAATCTTACTCCCAAAAAATACAGGGAACTGATTCATTAGGATTGGAAAGGCCACTACTACCATAAAAATAAGTTTATCTGCTATTAGTTTATTTTTTAAGAGTTTAAACTTGCTGCTTAATATTGCAGCATGAAGCGCCTCTTATGTTTATTATCGATTTTTATCGTTATGAAATCCTTTGCACAAAGTGGTTCGGTGGAAGGGGTAATTTTAGATAGTGCAGCCCAACAACCATTGGATTATGCAAGTATATCGTTACTCAACTCCGCGAATAATAAGTTGATAGCCGGTGTAGTTACCGATGCAAAGGGAAAATTTAAAATTCAAAAAATAAAACCAGGAGGCTACCAGTTAAAGATACAGTTCATAGGCTATGAAACAAAACAAACCGAACCCTTTACTTTACGTTCCGGCCAGGCTTTCGATATGGGAACTATACAAATTATTCCCGGAGCCACTCTATTAAAGGAGGTAGCCGTATCCATGAACAAGGTGAATTCACTGAATAAGATAGATAAACAATCTTACCGGGCAGATCAGTTTGAAGCTGCGAAAGGTGGCTCTGCAATTGATATTTTAAAAAACCTTCCCTCGGTGTCAGTAAACGGGCAGGGAGAAATAAGTGTAAGGGGATCAACGGGTTTTTTGGTATTGATAAACGGGAAACCAGTGTTAACAGATGCTGCAACTATTCTAAGCCAGTTACCGGCGAATTCATTGCAGAACATTGAATTGATAACTGCACCTTCGGCAAAATATGACCCGGATGGAAAAGCGGGGATCATTAATATTATTACAAAAAAGGGTGTCGGCAACGGGGTCACTTTTATAGCCAATGCACAGGGCGGATTGCCCGCCACCACCGACTACAATAATCTTAAAAAACCAACCAGGTTTGGTGGCGATGCCACCATTGACTATAAGAAGGATAAGTGGGATATTTCTATCGGTGGCGACTATACGCGAAATGATATTGAAGGCTACCGGGAGGGAGACGTATATGTAAAAAACCAGGCTGAAAATACGATCACCAGGTTGCCGTCGGGTGGGGAAAGAAGTTTCAATCGGTATAACTATTCGGGCAGGGCG
>JBDTOV010000024.1:0-44995 GCA_039933035.1 Ginsengibacter sp.
ATGTTATTGGGTGTAGCCGAAGTGCTTTCGTCTATGAAAAAAGATCTGAAAGGAACCGTAAAATTTATATTTCAACCGGCAGAAGAGGGGCCGCCACCGGGAGAAACCGGCGGCGCTGAAGTTATGGTACAAGAAGGTGTGATGGAAAATCCAAAGGTAGATGTTGTCTTTGGCCTGCATATAAATTCGAAACTGGAAACAGACAAAATTTCTTACCACCCCGGTGGAACCATGGCGGCGGTAAATGATATGAAAATCACTATAAAAGGGAAACCTTCTCATGGCGCCTATCCCTGGTTTTCCGTTGACCCCATTGTAATATCAGCGGAGATCATTAATAACCTGCAAACCGTTGTAAGCCGCAACCTGAATGTAACTGAAAATGCAGGCGTGGTAACCATCGGCGCCATCAATGGAGGTAACAGGGCCAATGTTATTCCCGACCAGGTGGTTATGTTGGGTACCATCAGGTCGTTGAGCAGGACTGATGAAACAATGATGATAGAGCGGGTGAAACAAATCATAACGAAAACGGCCGAAGCCAATGGAGCCACTGCCGAAATTTTATTACCCTATACTTCTCATTATCCTGTTACATTTAATGATGTAGCCCTTACTGAAAAGATGTTGCCTTCTTTGCGGAAGACCGCAGGAGATACCAACGTGGTATTAAAACCGGCAACAACAGGTGCTGAAGATTTTTCCTTCTACCAGGAAAAGGTTCCGGGCTTATTTATTTTTTTAGGAGGAATGCCTAAAGGAGAAGATCCTAAAAATGCGCCGGATCATCATACTGCCGATTTTTATATTGATGAAAGCGGGTTTACTCTTGGGGTAGAAGCCATGGCCAATCTAACAGTAGATTATATGAATATGGCTGCGAAATAAAACCACATTTGTCTTTACCCGGTTTAAAAGTGTCCTGTGTCTGCCCCGTTTTTCAATACTATACCGCACTCCTGTTAAACAATTACATCGCCACCCGTTGCCCTGTGCCAGCGGATTTATAAATGGCTTCTACAATCCTAATGTCGCGAAGACCTTCTTCGCCGGGGACCAGCATGGGTTTATTCTGCATGATGGATATTGAATTATCATCCATTTGTTTTGCCTGTTGCCATGGAATATTGTACCGATGATTTATTTCACCTAAAGGGCTTACTGCTCTTACGCCTGCATAAGCCTGGTAAGGAGATACGTGCAAGTCGCCTTTTTCGCAAGAGACATCCAGGTAGTTGATGTCTTCACCAAAACTGGTTTTTATGTTTGCCAGTACACCCCCGGGAAATTCCAGCGTTGCCACTGTTGTTTCATCAAGACCGTTCCGGTAAATTTCAGGCCGCGTAGTGGAAGTTGCTGCCGATACAATGGCAACAGGTTCCATACCAGTGCCCAGTCGCGCACCCTGGATGGCATACACCCCCATGTCGTAAAGCACTCCTCCACCCATCGCCTTAATTTGTTTCCAATGGTTGGTACGGTTTTCTACATATCCTGCACCACAACTGGCTTTCTTTATATCACCGAGTAATTTTTTATTAATGATGTTGGTGTATTCCTGCGTGTTTGGTTCGTGATGCAGGCGATACCCTATGGCGAGCTTTTTCTTATTGCCGTTGCAGGCATCAATCATTGCCTGGCATTCAGCGGCTGTTATCGCCATTGGCTTTTCGCACCAGGCATGCTTGCCGGCATTCGCTGCCCTGATCACATATTCCTTATGCATGGAGGGGGGAAGCACCACGTATACCACATCTATATCATCATTGTTTGCCAACTGGTCAAATGTTTGGTAGTTGTATATATTTTTATCGGGTATGTTGTACTTTTTTTTCCATATGTCAGCTTTTGAAGGAGTACCCGTAACAATGCCGGCGAGGTAGCAGTTCTTTGTTTGCTGAAGGGCGGGAGCGAGCAGGTCGGTACTGTAATAACCTAAGCCAACAAGTGCTACGCCAAGCCGGTCTTTTTTCTTACGCGTTGCTGATAGTAAACTATTCGGCGAGAACATGATGCCTGCGCTTGCAAGTACAATGGTTTTGACAGCATCCCTGCGGTTAGCAGCATTTGACGTTTGCTTTTTCATACGTTTTCTGTTTTCTGTATTTATGATATTATGTACCGCCCGGTAATAGTTCAATGATAAGTCGGTACGTGAAGTTAAAAAAATGAACAGATATAATGTTCATTGGTTGTATTTTTTTCTCGGGGCGGGGCCACGCAAGGACATGGCAAAAGGCCCGATACAACTTACGTATCGGGGCGTCTTTTATGGGTCTTTTCTTCTACTCCGGTTAGTGTTGGCGGTTTGTGCTTTTGCCGGGTTTTTTGTTTTTGCCGTTCTCTAGATGCTCTGATAAACTCACTGATTACTTTCTCTTCATCTCTTGTCAATGGTCCTGAGCCACCGATAAAGTCAACGTCCAACTCAGTCTTATGCTGTTTCATTATCGTTTAAATTTCCAGCCATTCTTTTAGTTTCTGATTTCAGGTCAATCGCAGAATGCAATGAAATGGTAGTCTGAAAACTGATGTCTGTTTGATCGTTTTCAATAGAATTTGTCAGCTTATCAACTATAAAATCAAGCGGTATTTCTGTGCGTTTATTTACCTCGCTAATTTGCGAAATGTTGCCTTGTTTTCAGTTGAAGATTTGAAATGAGTGCTGACGCGTCGCATTCTGAAGCACAACGGCCTGGCTTGCTGTGCCGGTATATATCGTTCAGCCCGCAACGGTAGCTCAATGGAAAAACTATAAATGAAGATAGGTACAAAAGATGAACAGTGAGGGTTCCATCCGGCCTGTAGCTCATAGCATTGCAAAAGATGAGGAGATGCACGTCTGACAGCATAGAAGCAAGCCTATTGTTTCGTTCATACCCTTCCTGAAGGCTTTTGTTAATCTAAGTCAAAATAGTCACCTTTATTTGTATCCAATACTTTCGCTAACAATCTGAAATTTCTTTCAGTGGGATTAATGTTAATGAACTTGTCAATGATTGTCCTGTTTCGGTAAATTATAAAAGTATTTTCTACACTTTGGTTAATCTTATTGAGGTTTGCATCGCTTTCTGTGTCAGAAAATGAAGGAACAAAAGTCAAGGCAATATTTTTTAAGTTTAATTCGACGCCGATTCTTTCCAACTCTTTTTGTCGTTTGTCTTTACTATAATCATTGCTGTTACCATAAACAAAATAGGCTTTCAAATATTTACTTCTTGCAACGCTCTGCTGCTCTAAAAATGTGAACCATTTTTTGATGTCCTCCCAATTTGGATTGTTGCCTACAAAATAAACTATGCCATGGTAACGTCCGTATTTACAAACCGGGCAAGCCCTGGAGCCTTTGTCGGGGCCAAAGGCATGAAAAGGCGTGAAAGATGGTTGGTCTTCGCCAATTTGAAGACCTGATTGCTTTTCCACTTTTAGGGTTTCAGGATAGTTAGGAATGTTAAGTCCTAAAATAATATTATGTTCTGCAATTTGCAAATCGCCTTTTTTAAAAACTCTTAAAATACCACTGCCTCCCCGGTTAGGCAGTTTCTTCCTTTTTTCTCCGGTCAGTAATTTATCATCATCAAATACGAATTCGTCAATATAGTATTCTTTGTCAATGTTTGGTTCTTTTATTGAAGGATGTATATGTGCTTCAATATTTCTATTTGGATAGGGTGCAGGTCTGACAGTGTATATGGAATATTTACCATTAATATCAGATTTTACCCACCCACGAATATAGCCGTGTCTCACTACTCTTGGGTCTAATCCTTGTTTGCCGGCATATACGCCATTGATATCTGTATGGTAATAATAGAGAATTACATTAGGGGCAGGTGTTTTTCCGTCTAACTTGTAAATTGTTCCTGTAATTAAAAGTTGTTGTCCTTTTTGTGTCCATCCTGCGCTGGTGTCAACTGATTTGATATTTTCAGGCATACCAATGTACATAAACTCACCATTTTCAAACGGCCCACCAACAATGCCAGGTTTTTCTACCGAATTTTTCGTGTTTGATGTTGTTTGCCCATTACAGCTTAGTAATAAAAATGCACTGACTAACAGGAAAATGAAATTTGTTTTTGTTCCCATTGCTGATATTTTTTGCAAATTTCATTTTTAGAATACTGCAAATCAATTTAGATATGGTAAGCCGAGGTTATCTTGTTGTGAAGCGATGAGTTTTGTTAAACAGGTTTTTGAAATTAGTTGCAAAGTTTCTGCTAACCCGAAGTTGAACATTATTTTTCATTGTTAAGGATATAACTTTAGTGAGAATTGATTATTATATATTTGTTAATCAAGTTATATTAAAAAGCATCAAGTGGCCGCAAAATTATCTTTGCAACAGGTTCCAAACAGCTCTCCGGAAGAAATAGAATATCAACATTATCATTGGAAAAGATTTGAATTTGCATTTAACCTAATACAAAAAATAAATCCTAAGAACGCATTAGAAATTGGCCCCTACGTCATTGCTCATAATGTAGTGAAATTAGGTATCAAAATTGACACTGTAGGTTACTGTTCAGAAAAAATTGATCGTAACGGTGACCACAAAATATTCGATCTTGATCAAATTGGGAGACATCCTGAATTAATCCAGACTGGGGATTATGATTTGGTAATAGCCTGTGAAGTAATAGAACATTTACACCTGGATTTGGATTTAATATATTTTCAACTAAACAAATTAACGAAGACAGGAGGCATTGTTTTAATTCAAACCCCCAATGCTGTTCCTCTAAAGAAAAGAGTTGCCATGCTTTTTGGCAAGAACCCGTTTGAAATGATTAGACCGGAGTATAGGCCCGGATACGGTGGCCACGTTAGGGAGTTTACTATGTCCGAACTTAACGATTATGCAAAAAGAAACGGATTTGAAGTAGTGGAGAAGTATTGCGAAAATTATTTTGATTATAGTCATTCACGTAAAGCGAAGTTATATTTCATGGCCAGTAAACTCTTTCCTGCTTCATGGAAGGATGGTATTATGTTGGTTTTAAGAAAAGTCTCCGACCCGACTATATCAGGCAGTTGAATTTGGTTAATTTTAATACGGCATCTTTCACCAATAGAAACATAGCAATGCATCCTTTTATAAAACACCAATAGGTAAACATTTCAGGCCGGTGCACTCTGTGAATTTGTGCGCAAGACTTTGAACCAGGGAAAGTTTTCACAAACGGGTGGGTCGGAGAAAATAATTTTCGGTTGAAAGTTTATAAACGGAAAACTCGCCGGGGTACAGTAGGGGAAGGTTGATAAACTGTTCGATCTTGTACCAATCGTACCCCTTGTCGTTGGGCGATTTTTTTAAACTGAGTGCTGATTTATTCTCCGTTGTTGGTCTTGTGACCAACAACTTTTCAATCATCATAATGAGTTACTAATCCAAATATATCAATTCCCTCTTCATAAAATAATGCTGAAGAATATTTATATTCCTGTGGATAGCTTACCAACTTCCACGGCTCGGACAATGGATTGTTATGAATATAGATTAGCTTTTGAATAAGCATATCTTTATTCCAAAGATCAACACTTAAAGGATTTCTTTCCCAAAACTGATATTGCCTGTCCGACGCATTTATAAGGTAATGCTGCAGTGCAGGATTTTTAGTATCTATTAAACGAAACTTCATTTGTTGGGCGGTGTATTTCAAAAATCGCAACTGTATTTTTTCCCTGGTATAATTATCTTGTATATGCCATATCAGGTGTATATGGTTAGGCATTATTACAAAAGCATTCACTATGATGCTTCCTTCTTTTTTTAAAAATAAAAGACTATCTATGATGATCTGCTTGTATTCATCAGGCTTTAGTAAATGTTTCCATTCCAGTATAGTAGCAGTGAAAAACTGGGGATTATGCTGAAAGTTATAATATGACATTCTTAAAGATAATAAAGAAGTTGTTGGTCACAAGACCAACAACGGCGGCAATAAGGCCCATTTTTCTTTTTATTCCTGTTTACACGATATAGTTTATACTGCATTATACTACCCGTCGAACCCCCATAAGTGCATCCTCGGACCCCCATAAGTGTATCCTCGGACGTCATAAGTGGATCCTCGGACGTCATAAGTGGATCATCGGACCTCATAAACGCATCCTCGCACGTCATAAACATATCCTCGGATCTCATAAACGTTGAATCGGGCGTCATAAACGTTGCATCGGATGCCATAAACGCATCCTCGCACGTCATAAACGTATCCTCGGATGCCATAAACGTATCCTCGGATGTCATAAACGTATCCTCGGACGTCATAAACGTACCCCCGGACCTCATTAACGTAGCATTGGACCTCATAAACGTTGAATCGGACGTAATTAACGTAGCATTGGACCTCATAAATGTAGGTTCCAACCCCTTGGGCGGGTGGTCAAATCGGTCACCCGGCTATCGAAAAAACACATTTTTATTATTGAAAAATGATCGGCATCATTAAGTTTCTTATTTTAGAACATTAATTGCTTTTATCATGAGAATACTATGCATGCTTATCGTTACCTGGTTAATGACGAATGTACCTGTTGCCCCGCTAGATGGTGCCCTTAATAATAGGTTGAAAACAAACTTTATGGATTCCCTGCCGTTTAAAGAATTTCTTTTTGGTGACGATCAGCCCTACCGGGAGTGCCATGCCTCTACTATTGTACACCTGGACGATGGCCAATTTCTCGCCGCCTGGTTTGGGGGCACCAAAGAAAAAAACGATGACGTGGGTATATGGATGACCAAAGGAAAACCCGGAGCCTGGGGAAAGACATTCGAAGTGGCCAAAATTAACAATGATGCACATTGGAACCCGGTTTTATTCAAAGCGCCGGGTGGAAGAATATATCTTTTCTTCAAAGTAGGCAAGGAAATTCCTCAATGGGAAACCTGGGTAAAAACTTCGGACGACGAAGGAAAAACCTGGTCAGAAGCAGCGGAAATGGTGAAGGGCGATCATGGTGGCCGCGGCCCGGTGCGCAATAAAATTATTGTATTGTCTGACGGAACCTGGCTCGCGGGCGCCTCTAATGAGCAAGGATTATGGAATGCTTTTTTTGACCGCAGCGACGACAAGGGAAAAACCTGGGAGGCTACTCCATACCTGCAAATCGATCGAAATGAAATAAAAGGCAAAGGCATCATCCAGCCTACTTTATGGGAATCTGCCCCCGGCCAGGTCCATGCGTTGCTGCGCAGTACAGCCGGTGTAGTATGCCGCAGTGATTCTAAAGATTATGGCAAAACGTGGTCTGCTGTTTATAAAACATCTTTGCCTAACCCTAACAGCGGCATAGATGTGGCGAGGCTGCCGGATGGAACGCTCGTATTGGCCTACAATCCTACCGGCAAAGACTGGGGATCCCGGGGTAAACTGGCACTCGCCCTTTCCTTTGATAATGGCAACACATGGCCTAAAAAAGTGGACCTGGAAGACGGGAAGAAAAAGGATGAATATTCTTACCCGGCCATCATCAGTTTTGGAGACACGATAGCGGTAACCTATACATGGAACCGGGAAAAGATAGCGTTCCGGATGGCAACAGAAGACTGGTTGCTGAAGAATGCCGTTAATATAAATCAATAATGATTTCAGATACCATGGAAACAAGCAGATTGCCCGGTGGCCTGTGGCCCGTAATGCTCACACCCTTCCTGGAAAACAATGAAATAGATTACCCGGGTCTGGAGAAACTCACTAATTTTTATATCGAAGCAGGCGCCAGTGGATTGTTCGCCAATTGCCTTTCCAGCGAGATGTTCCAGTTGACCAATAAAGAACGGTTACAATTAATCCGTGCGGTAATACAGGCTGCTGATTCAAAGGCAGGCGTGGTTGCCTCCGGAACGTTCAGCCCCGATATGGAAACCTGTGCAACGTTCATTAAGCAGGTGTACGACACCGGCGTGGATGCAGTGATCGTCATATCCAATCAAATAGCGGATATAGACGAAGATGACGATGTTTTTAAGAAACGAATCGATTTGTTACTTCAGTTGACCGGAGATATTCCGCTCGGCTTGTATGAATGTCCTTACCCTTATAAAAGGCTTATTTCCCCCGGCCTTATGAAATGGCTGGCGCAAACGGGCCGCTTTCATTACCACAAGGATACCAGTTGCGATTTGACATCCGTTCAAAATAAATTAGCAGCCATTAAAGGAACAAGCTATTCGTTATACGATGCGAACACCACCACCGCATTGTCTTCTTTGGAAAGTGGGGCTACAGGTATATCAGCCATCGGCGCTAATTTTTACCCAGAGCTGTATTCATTTTTATACAACGAATTTAAAAAGAAAGGAAGCAGTAAGGCATTGGTACAATTGAATGCGGGCCTGGTGATGATGGATGCGATCGTGGACCAGGGGTATCCTTTTTCAGCTAAACTATTTTTACAGAAAAGAGGGTTCCCGATATCTACAGTTTGCCGGATACAACATGAAAAAATGAATGCAGAAAATTATTTGAAATTAGATGCATTGATGGAAGTTTTTTTACAGATGGCCAATCAATATAAAGTGACCATTAGGCAATTTGACTGATGGGACAATTATCTAACCAACTAAACCGATTGTATGGGAGTTATTGATCTGATTATTTTCATTGTTTACCTGGTTGGCATCACGCTTTTCGGAAGTTCCTTTTTTAAAAAAGACAGGTCTTCTTCTTCTTTTACTTTAGGAAATAATAATATTCCGGCATGGGTAATATCCATGTCTATTTTCGCCACTTTTGTTAGCAGCATTAGTTTCCTTGCCTTACCCGGAAACGCCTACCTGACCAATTGGAATGCGTTTGTTTTTAGTTTGTCTATCCCAATTGCCCTATGGGTAGCGGTGAAATATTTTGTGCCACTGTATAGAAAAATTCAAAGCCCTTCGGCCTATACTTTCCTTGAAACCCGGTTTGGTCCGTGGGCCCGGGTATATGTTTCGGGTTGCTACCTGCTTACACAGGTGATGCGGGTGGGTACTATATTATACCTCCTGGCGCTCACGCTGAATGCCGTTGTTGGCTGGGATATCATCACGATCATTATCATTACCGGCCTGGCCGTAACTATTTATTCTTTATTGGGTGGCTTTGAGGCAGTGGTATGGACGGATGCGATACAGGGCATTATTTTAATCGGGGGAGCGTTGGTTAGTGCCGGATATATATTATTTCATATGCCTGAAGGGCCGGGCCAGGTTTTTTCCATCGCTGCTAAAAGCAATAAGTTTAGCCTGGGAGGCTTTGGTGCGAGTCTTGCTGAACCCACTTTTTGGGTAGTGCTGGTGTATGGCATTTTTATCAATCTTCAGAATTATGGCATAGATCAGAATTATGTGCAGCGATATATGGCTTCAAAATCGGAAAGAGAAGCCAAACAATCCGCTTTCTGGGGCGGTATGATCTATGTGCCGGTATCAGTGGTCTTCGTATTTATTGGCACCGCATTATTTTCATATTACCATTCAGGAGCCGCTGAGTTACCGGCTGCCCTGCAGCAACCGGGTATGGCCGACCGGATATTTCCTTATTTTATTGTTACGCAGTTACCGGTCGGAATTACCGGCTTGTTAATCGCTTCTATATTCGCTGCGGGTATGAGTACCATTGCAACCAGTTTTAATAGTTCTGCTACTGTGTTCCTTACTGATTATTATAAAAGGTATAGTAAAGAACCGGTTACGGAAAAGAAGGCAATGAAGGTATTGTATGGGTCATCACTTGTGATCAGTATCGTTGGCATCATGGTGGCCATAGCGATGATCAATGTAAAAAGTGCCCTGGATGCCTGGTGGAAATTGGCTTCTATATTCAGTGGGGGTATGCTGGGTATTTTTCTTTTGGCAGCCTTTTCAAAAGTAACCAGGTCCGCCGGCGCGCTTGCCGGAACCATAGCCGGGTTACTGGTTATTCTATGGCTAAGTATTTCACCGCTCATCGGCGGCAAAGACACGCTTGCCAGCCATTTTCATAGTTTCCTGACCATTGTATTCGCAACAGTCGTGATCTTTTTCGTTGGGTTTTTCGCGTCACTTTTGTTTAAAAAGAAATGACTTTTTTCAGGAAATGGATCATATGAGAAGATGCAGGCATCTTTACCTGGAGTTCCCGTTTCGTGTAGAGTAATAATTTAATTTCTTAAGCAATAAAAATGAAAAGAGAAGTACTAACCAGGTTATTCTTACCAGGCTTACTAATCATAATAACTTTTATTTCCTTCAAAACGAAACTTATAAAAGAAAACACCGGTAAGCCCCTTGCGAAGAAACCCAATATCATTTTTTTATTGACCGACGATCAACGTTGGGATGCAATGGGTGCAATGGGTAATCCAATTATTCAGACGCCCAATATGAATAAGTTGGCCAGTGCAGGAATACTATTTCAAAATGCGTATGTTACCACTTCCATTTGTTGTACAAGTCGTGCAAGTATATTGACGGGCCAATATGAATCGGGGCATCAGATAAATGATTTTAGTACCGATTTGACTCCCGGGTCGATTGAAAATAGTTATCCGGCTTTATTGAAAGATGCCGGCTATACAACGGGATTTATCGGGAAGTTCGGAATAGGTCATCACCCACCTCAGCAGCTTTTTGATTTTTGGGTCGATACGGAGGCAGGTGGCAAGGGGCAACCTGACTACATTACGACAGATACATATGGAACCAAAATTCATGATACGGATACTTTGGGTCGTGCCATTCAAAATTTTTTAGCGCATTTTGGTGATAAGGGTCCCTTCTGTCTTTCTGTAAGTTTTAAAGCCCCGCACGAGCAGGATGGAAATCCTCCTACCTATATTCCACAATCTAAGTATAAAGATTATTACAAAGAGGTAGCCGTCCCCGAACCTGTAACCGCTGATCCGAAATACTGGAACCAATTTCCAGCCTTTTTCCGGACGGATACCAACTTTGCCAGGTCAAGATGGAAAGGGCTATTTGGATCGCCTAAATTATACCAGGAGAATGTAAAAAATTATTATCGGCTAATTACAGGGGTGGACGATGTGATTGGAGATATGATGACAAAATTGGATCAATTGGGTATTGCTAAAAATACCATCATCATATTAATGGGCGATAATGGTATGTTCCTTGGAGAACATGGCATGGAGGGAAAATGGTATGGTTATGAAGAGTCCGTGCGGGTTCCACTTTTTATCTATGATCCTGGTTTGCCGGATAAGATTAAACAATATAAGGCGCCGCAAATAGCTTTGAATATTGATATCGCTCCCACGATCCTGGCTATGGCGGGCGTTCAGGCTCCGAAGATGATGCAGGGGGTTGATTTAATTAGTCTCCTTGAAAATAAGATCCCGGAAAGAAAGGATTTCTTTTACCAATATTATTTTTTGGGTGGCCCACAGTTACCCAGGGAGGAGGGAGTGATAACGAAAGACTTTAAATACATGAATTATATTGAACACAATTATGAAGAGTTGTTTGACATAAAACATGATCCGCATGAAATCAATAATTTGGTGAAAGATCCAAAATATACAATGAAACTGGAGGAATTGCGGATACGATATAAGGAATTGAAAGACCTATATGGTCTTCCTTCAAATGAATGGATGCATGCGGGAACTTCGTTTTAGGAAAATTTTGATTTGAATTAATCCGTCCCGAAAAAAATCTATGTGCAGCTAATGTAAACCTAATACGGTTAATTTGCTTTCCCCCGGTACAGGGGTAGGTTTGCAAAGGAAACATTCACCTGCTGACGGCTTCTTGCTGTAAAAGACAGGCACTCGGCAATATCTTTTTGGTATCGGTTATTGCATTTGGGTAAGCGCGGCATAGTCTTCTAATCCCAATTCCGATAAAGTTTCCCCCGGAGTTTTTTTATTTAAAAATTTTTTTGCAAAAGAGATGAAGCGCATGATATCCGCTTTGGTTGTGGGGAAACCTATGGAAACACGAACAGCGCCCCTTAGTTTCCTGAGGTGCCGTATCATATCGAAATAGTCACCATGTTCACGAAGTTTAAAGAAAAGTTGCAAATCGCCGGCCGATACATTATGATTGATTTCGTCAATTCCGGGATTGCAAAAGCAGCCACTTCTTAGTGATATCATCTCGGCATTTGCACGGTCTTCTATAAACTGAAATGGATACATTTCGCCGGCAACATCGAGAAAATTTACCAGGAAAGTACCACCCCTGTTATTAGTTGTTGCAGGTCCGTATAATTTTATTAGCGGCGAACCATTATCATGCCTTAGCGGCAGCACGTGTCTTAAAAAACATTCGCCTAATTCTTTTATCCGGCTGTTGATGTTTTGGATGCCTATTGACCTGATGTAATGGAGCCCATCGGTCACTGCCGGTATCCCGAGATAATTAACCGTACCATCTTCAAATTTTTCATGGTCGAGTTTTAAAAAATAGCCATTGTACTTTGCTGCTGAAATGGTAATGGTTCCGCCGGCAAACCAGGGCTTTTTTAATTTGTGAAGTTTTGATTTCTTAACCAACAGGCATCCGATGCCGGTGGGGTAACCGAAAATTTTATAAAAAGAAAGCGGGACAAAATCAGGGTGAACACTGGTCAGGTCCAATGGAGACGTTGGCACAAAAGCCGCGGCATCCAACAATACATCCCAGCCGTCATCATGCGCTCTTTGTATCCATTCCAGCGAATGCTGAACTCCCGAGACATTCGACTGTGCCGGGTATGCAAATAATTTGTTTTTTTTACCGGGGTGGTTTTTTAATAGTTTAGCCAGCTTTTCTTCATCAATAGTAAGATCATCGATGCGCATGGGGCAATAGGTATGAGAGCCATCTTTATGCCTGCAATATTCTCTGATACCATTAACTGAATTGTGATTGTCGATAGTAAGTAGTAAATGGCTTTCAGCAGAAAAAGGATAACATTCTCCCACTATCTTTAAAGCACCCGAAGCATTGTTGGTGAAGATGCAATAATAGTCAGGGGCGTTAAAAAAATCGAGTACGCTTTCTCTCGCTTCGTTTACCATTTTTTCGGAAAGTAAAGAAGTCGGGTTAGTAGAATGAGGATTTCCATAAACTGCTTTACGTAAATATTGGTGGTGCTTATTTACCAGCGATTCCGGGTAAATGTTGCCTCCGGTAAAATCAAGATATACATGTCCGGATGCATCAAGTCGTGCATATTCATTTCTCCTGAGACGGTTGAAAAAAAAATCATTGCCTGTTTCCGGACCGGTCCCGAAAATTGTTTTTGAAAATAATTTCATGGTGTTACGCTTTTGTGTGTTGTAGTTCTAAAAGGAAGAATTTGTTTTATTATTATCCGCTACTGCCTTGCATAAGAATTTTTGTATTTATGGAAATTCAAACCACCGCTCCGATGCCGTGGTTTGGTAAATTTTGTATAGATGCTGTCCGAACCCTTCCAGGTCCGCTTGTATCAGTACGAGTGATCTGCAATCCTGGTAATGTATAATTCCCCCACTGTTTCCATAGCCCGCTCCTTTCGGATCCGTTATGGTTGTTTGTAAAAAGAGGCCAAGAGAATCATGAAGTGACTGAAGATCATGCGGAATTATTGCCGGGGCAACTGTATAATTTCCGAAGTATAAAGTTTCGAGCGTATAGGGCTTAACCCTGCCTTCATAAGGGTCACAAAAATTACTGGAATCCGGCAATGGAATGGCACCGGTCTCTACTGTTCTCCTGTAAAAATGGCCATCATCTGTGAACGTGAATTGTTCACCTCCTATTTGATAAGAAGTATTAAAATGTAAATGGGCATTGGGCAGGGTGTCGCCGGGGCAAAATCCATATATTGAAATACCGGCACAACAACTGCCCTTGATATTTTGTCCATCTGCACCCCAAACTTTTTCCGGTGTGGAAGTAAAATTGGATTTATCCATGTAAGACATTACCCAGTCCCAGGTTATACCATTTATCGTAACAAGGCCACAGGAACCCCCGGTACCCTTCGGATTAATTTTATGTGGCAGAATTTTGACCGGCCTTGTGGCCTGTGCTATGGGAAGGCCGCTGCTATTGTACGGGGTAATAGTCACATTAAATGAAAGCGGAAGTTGCAGGCCGGTTGGGTTAATGCCGATCAATATAACGGAAACTGTATCGCTGCTATCGAGGTCAGGTACTTCCGGTATATCATAATATTGCGAAGCGGCCACAAAGCTGCCATTAATAAGAGCCGCAACCTGTAGAAAAATACCGGAGACATTTTGCGTAGTATCCAGGTGTTGAAACTTTATAGGAAGCTTTACTTCGTCTACCAGGTAGAGTGTATCTTCAAAAGAAATTTTTAAGGAACTGGCCGCCGGGCCTTTAGGAATTGCTCCATTTTTCTTAGTAGCTTTTGAAAATTGGAGGTGGTCAGATATCGAATCTGCTTCAGGTGAAACTCCGGATGGATTGCCGCCGCCTCCACCACTACCGCCGCTACCACTAGCATCATTTTTTTTGCATGATGATAAAAGACACAGAGAAAGGATTGTTACGAAAAGAATTTTCAATAACATGACAGAAAATTTCATGATGATTGTTTTAAAGGTTACTGTTTTAAGAAGACCTAAAATTCTACATCAATGAAATAATTTCTATTACTCTTTTGGGTAGTTTTTTTGAAATATCGGGATTGACATTGTCTAAAAAGCGGATGAAGCGGTTATGGTATTATCAATTTAAACAAGCCAATGTTAGTCTGATAGGGGGCTGTAGATGAAATATTATTTTACCTGATTTACCTCATTTAATCACCAGCGTGACTGGCTAAATTGTTGTCTTTTTATGTTATCCTGGAAGGAGTTTGTTTAGAAATGTATTTGTATCAATCACTTCGTCATAATCAGTTTCCTCCATTAGCCTGCCAAAAACAAATTAGAATGGTTTCCATCTTGTTTGGGTTAAAAAAAATTTAATTCAATACTCTAACAGTATTGGGCCTTAATCAGCAATGTTTTTCTTGCAACATTTAGCGGAATGTATACTCCACTACCTGAAATTCTTCTTCAACGCCGCCAGCTTCGCCTGGAAATCATCCATCGGATCAGGTTTTTTAGAAACAAATTTCTGCTGCTGTACTGCGGGCTTTGAACTTTTTACAACCGGTGACGAATCTTTCATGGATAAAGCAATTCTCTTTCTCGGTATATCTACTTCGGTGACGATTACCATTACTTTTTGCCCGAGCTTCACGGCTTCATTCGGGTCGGTGATGAAGCGGTTGCTTAGTTGAGAAATATGCACGAGGCCATCCTGCTTCACACCTACATCTACAAAGGCGCCGAAGTTTGTAATGTTGGTTATGATACCGGGAATCTTCATGCCGGGCTTTAAGTCCTCCATCGTACTAACGCCTTCGGCAAAACGAAATTCTTCAATGGCGGACCGGGGATCGCGGCCAGGCTTTTCCAGTTCTTTTAAGATATCTTCAATGGTAAACAGCCCGATGGTTTCTGTAACAAAATCCCGGGCTTTGATCTCTTTTCGTATCGCTCCATTTTGTATTAATTCCGGAACGGTGCTATTCACTTTTGCGGCCATCGCTTCCACTACATGATAACTCTCCGGGTGCACTGCTGAATTATCCAAAGGGTTCTTTGTATTATTAACCCGTAAAAAACCGGCACTTTGTTCATAAGCTTTTGGACCAAGCATAGCAACTTTTTTTAGTTCTTCACGGCTTTTGAAACCCCCATTCTTTGTGCGGTATTCCACCACGTTCTTTGCCACCGTTGCGCTGAGTCCGGATACATAGGTCAATAAATGTTTGCTGGCGGTATTTACATCAACGCCTACAAAATTCACGCAGCTTTCTACTACCTGGTCCAGCGCTTCTTTCAGCCGGGTTTGGTTTACATCATGCTGGTACTGGCCAACGCCAATACTCTTGGCATCAATTTTTACAAGCTCGCTTAAAGGGTCCAGCAAACGACGGCCAATACTAATAGCGCCCCGAACAGTTACATCTTCATCCGGAAATTCTTCTCTCGCCACTTCACTCGCCGAATAGATGGAAGCGCCGCTTTCATTCACCATAAAAACTGAAACGGTTTTTCTAAAATCAATGCCGCGTACCAACTGTTCAGTTTCTTTACTGGCTGTACCATTCCCATAACCGATGGCTTCAATATGAAATTCAGCAACCAAATCTTTAAGGGTTTGTTCGGCGCCTTGCCAATCATGCTGGGGCGCGTGGGGATAAATGGTTTTGTACTTTACAAATGCGCCATATTCGTCAAGACAAACCACCTTGCATCCGGTACGAAAACCCGGATCAATCGCCAGGATTCTTTTATGGCCAAGAGGAGAGGCCAGTAGTAGCTGGCGAAGGTTTTCTGCAAATACCCGTATAGCCTCTTCATCAGCTTTTGCTTTAGCGAGCAAGCGGAATTCTGTTTCGATGGAAGGTTTTAGCAAGCGGTTAAAGGAATCTTCGATGGCTAAGGCTACCTGTTGCCCGGAGGTATTGGAAGCCGTTACAAATTTTTGTTTCAGTTCCTCAATGGCTTTTTCTTTTTCAATATTAATATCCATAATGAGGAAACCTTCTTTCTCACCGCGGCGTATAGCCAATATTCGGTGCGACGGGCTTTTTACTAACGGTTCACGATAATCGAAATAATCGCGGTACTTTTGCGCTTCTGTTTCTTCTTTTTTGCCCGTCAGTACTCTTGAGGTAAGTTCTGCTTCTTCGGTAAATAATTTACGGATAATATTTCTCGCCTGCTCATGCTCGGCAATCCATTCTGCCATGATATCCCTCGCCCCCTGCAAGGCTTCAGAGCTATCTTTTACCTGGTCATTTATAAACCTGGCTGCCTCTGTATCTGCCTGTATATTTTGCTGGCTGAATAATAAAGTTGCCAGCGGTTCCAGGCCCTTTTCGGTAGCAACAGTAGCTCTTGTTTTTCGTTTAGGCTTATACGGCAGATACATATCCTCCAACTCCGTAGCATTTACGCAGTCATCAATCCGTTTCTTCAATTCCGGTGTTTGTTTACCAGCTTCCTCTATTGTTTTTAATACCGTTTCTTTTCGTTTCTCCAGTTCATTAAAATATTTTACCTGGCTGATTACATTACCAATCACTACTTCATCCAGGTTGCCGGTAGCTTCTTTGCGGTAGCGGGCAATGAAGGGAATAGTAGCACCTTCCTCGTGCAGGTTATAAATGCTGTTTACCTGCCTGTTGGTAATATTTAGTTCAGTTGCTATTTTTTGCGCATATTTCAGATCCATAGGTGTATTGTTTTGGGGCAGCAAATGTAAGCGCAGGGAAAGTTAAAAAAAATTTGTTTGTTCGTACGATAAAAGATATGCAGGGAAGTATAGAAGGACCTTGAGTGAAAAAAATAAAAGGGCTGAGGTGCTGGTTTTGTTACCCGGGGCAATAACATTTGTATTCGTTAAACAGGGTTAAAAAATACAATTGCGAATGAGCGTGCGATGCTGAACTTTGCTGAGTGTTACTAATTTAGGGGCATGCTAAAAATCCCAGGCCATGCGGAGCCCGGGACATAGAAACGACAGCATACCAGGAAAATGAGGACAGGAGGAGTTTTTAAAAATTACTCGTGGGTGGGACTTATATAAATTACCGGCTGGAGCCTGTAAGCGTTTACCTGCCTGCCATTTTGCTGCGCAGGAACCCAATTAGGACCTTTCCTTATTATGTTGGTAGCTATTTCTGCGAGTTTGCTGCCTTTCATGGTGGTAGCTTCAACGTTACTAACCTTACCTGATTTATCCACAACAAATTTTACGATGCAGGTTCCATAATCGAATTCAGTAAGTTCGTCCATGTTGGATAGTATTGCGTTTTGTACATATTTGATCCAGGCACTCGCACCTCCCGGGAAAGAAGCATCTATTTCAACCTTAGTAAATATTTTATCTTCTTCATCTTTCTTTACAATAGGCGCTGCTACGACACCGGTACCCTTAATCGCAGTTGGTGGCGCAATAATACCTACATCTTTTGTGCCTTCCACAGTTACTACATCGATCTTAGCGTTTTCAATTTGTCTTACTTCCGGTGGCGGCTTTAAAACTTCTTCATCCTTTACCACTTTTGGCGTTGTAAATGCGATGGTTGCTATCGGTGGAGGGGGTAATGATTTTACTGGCGGCGGTGGCGGTGGCGGTGGCGGCTCATCAGGCTTGGATAGCTCTGACAGTGAAACGTCTCTCACCTGTATTTCTGTAATGGCATCCTTCACGGCAAGTTGATCCATAATTGCTGAAACGGCAAAAAAAGCGGAGATGGTTAGCACGGTAATTATGAGAGCGATTGAAATTCGCTTGTTATAGGTTTTTCTTAAATCGTAAGCCCCGTATTCTTTATTCCTTCCGGCGAAGATTATATCCAACAGGTTGACTGTCGTTATTTTATGAGCATGCATAATTTTTTATTTATTGGATAAACGAAGAGATAAAGACCAATACAAAAGTATCCTCAAAATGCCCGGTAAGAATTGACCATAATCATCAAGTCTTATGATTTAAATAGGTAAAGCCGCATTCTGATGTTATGTGAATTTACAGTAATACGAATTGTATACTGTCGCTTATTTCAAATGATAGACGCGATAAATAGTTTGCATTGGAATTGCTGCCACGAAGAGACGGGATCAATTAACTTTTATGCATAATATGTAAAGGCATAGAAGTGCGTCAACAAATGAATTCACCCATTAAAAAAATAAGGGAATAATATTATGATTATAATAAAAATAAAAGCTGGTCGATACCATTAATATACAATGAAGATTGCAGGAACTTTTTCGAATTATTTTATTAGGCCGTATAAATTATTTGGTTCCGTTCTGCCTGGGAAATCCAACGGGGAGTACTTGCCAATTCTTCACGGAGCAGTAATTTACTTTTGATAAACCCGTACATAGTCCACGTACATTTTTGCGGGTAAAAGGCTGTCATTGATTGTTTGACCGGGCCAGTCTCCGCCAACCGCGAGGTTTACAAGAATAAAAAAGGGTTGATGAAATTCTTCCGTACTGTTATTGGTAATATTTGAAGCGTGGTATTCAATATTGTCGACATACCATCTTATGGAATCCGCATCCCACTTCACGCCATACACATGATAATCGGCAGGCGTTGAAATGGTAGTGCCGCCATTTTGCACGTGGCCATTATTATCCCAATGTATGGTACCGTATATGGTGTCTCCTGTATTGATGTGCTCCATTATGTCTGTCTCGCCACACGCGGGCCAGTTGACGGTGGTAATATTAGCCCCCAACATCCAGAAAGCGGGCCATAACCCCTGGCCCACGGGCATTTTTATGCGGGCTTCTATTTTACCATATTTAAATGCTTTTTTACCGAGCGTAGTCATGCGTGCTGATGTGTAATTTTTGCCTCCGGCAGTCTCTTTTTTTGCAATTATAACGAGGTTACCATTATCAATAGATGCATTCGAGGGTTGGTAAAATTCCTGCTCATGGTTGCCCCAGCCGTTACCACCTGTTTCAAAATTCCATATGGTAGAATCAATTGCGTTGCCATTAAATTCGTCCGACCAAACTAAATGATAAACAGTGGTATCGGCACCGTCGCCAGCCGTGTTTTGCGCCATTGCTTTTTTAGAACAAGAGACGATCCATACAGCCATAAACAGCAAAAATGTGTTGGATATCTTACTCATGATGAAGCATTAAAAATAAAGTTATGAAAACTACGATTAAAAGAAGTATTATTTACAGCATGGAGATCTTTTGAAGCCATGTTTCATTGTGATGGAGCCATCGTATTTTTATTTATTCCGGTCATTAAACAAGGCTACCAGTCGGCACCCCCTTTGTTAAGTATATAATTTTCCGGGTTATTTAAAGCTTTGATAGCGTGGTAATAAATTTATCTTTTTTGAAAACTATTATTAACTTTATTTTTCAAAACTTAAATTATAAATAATGACAACAAAAGAAGTAGCCAACCGCCTGGTGGAACTTTGCCGCCAGGGTAAAATTGAAGATACCCAAAAGGAATTATTCGCGGAGGATGCGGTAAGTATAGAGCCAAACGATTCTATGGGCCCCCGCGAAACAAAAGGACTGGAAGCGATACAAAAGAAGGGTGAAATGTTTAACAGTATGCTTGAGAATTTTTACGGAGCAACGATCTCGGATCCTGTTGTTGGTGGTAACTGTTTCTCAATTGCATGGGACATGGACGCACAGATGAAAGGGCAGGAAAGAATGATGATGAGCGAAATATGTGTTTATAATGTAAAGGATGGAAAAATAATTTCCGAGCAATTCTTCTTTTAAGCGTCTTTTTGTTTCTGTTACATTATTGCTCTTCCACTATATTCCCTTCGTACAATAAATTGATATTAGGATCGGGAATAATGGCGATGGGTTCAAAATTAAGCGGGAGTTCGATGTTGTTAGTTCTGTTACTGATAGCAAAGGTTTTAAAAGTAGTAGAATGGCTGTCCCGGATGGCCACTTCCAATGGAAACTGAAACAGGAAGTCCTGCATTTGCTTAATAGTGATGGTGACTGTTTTTTTGTTCACATTATAGTTCCATTTCCCCTGCAATACCGGATGGCCGGGCGTGTACAGCCATTGTTTAAAAAATATCTCCAGGTTTTGCCTGCTTACTTTTTCCATCACATGCATGAAATCACCTGTCGAAGCATTTTTACCTTTATAGTCAGCGTAATAAGTTTGTATTCCTTTTTGAAAAATTTCATTCCCAAGTTTCCTTCTCAGCATATGCAATACCCAACTTCCTTTTTCGTAAGAGTTGGCATTTAGCAGCAACATAAGATCATCAGATGATGAGGTATCAACAACCGGTGTTGTACGTTTTTTATACAACGCGATGACGACATCCCGGTCGTGTTTCATCCCTTTTTGTAACGTATCGGTTCCATAACGGTGTTCCATATACAAATGCGTCATATAGGTAGCAAAGCCTTCACTGAGCCATACATGTGGCCAGTCAATCTCTGAAGCTTCATCACCGAACCATTGGTGCGCGGTTTCATGTGCAAACAGTTCTTCAATTGACCTGTTTTGTTTATATTGCGCAGCATTCATGGCAACTGAATTCTGGTAATAAAAAATATTTCCCGCATTTTCCATCCCGCCAAACATAGTTTTCGATTGTACGTTGGCTAATTTTTTATAAGGATATGGCCCAATATAATTGATGTAAAAAGGGAGGATATTTTTTGAGACAGCATATTGTGCAAATCCACTGTCCTTATTTTCGGGGAATACCCAACTTGTTATGGGTATGCAGTTGATAGTCGTATCTAACTGCACAGCAAAATCAGCGACGCCTATCACCATCACCTTGGTTGGCAAAACCATATCTTCTTTCCAATGCGTGAGTTTCCTATGATCCGGGAGATTGGATTCTTCCTCACGAATCCCATTGGCAATTACCTGGAAATGATCAGGCGCCGTAACGATAAATTCAACCGACGCTTTATCCGCAGGATGATCATTGCAAGGTATCCAGTTTTGTGCCCTGTTCGGCCAGTTATCAGCAAAGAAAGTTCTGTGAGCAAATTTGTTAGTATCAATGATAAGCCCGTCTGCCGGAACGCCAGCATAACTTATTGAAACATTTTCCAGTGCATTTACCGGTAACAGATCATTGAAATAAATGTGTAGGCGATGATCATCCTGGGAAAATTTTAATTCTTTATTTTCGGTTGATACCGTTAGTACTTTCATTCCTTTTCCGGTAGCATTATTAAAACCGGCAAGATCAAAATAAATTTCAGGGGACGATTTTTTTACGAGAAAACTGATACCTGCATTTCCTTGAATTACATTGCTTGTATCGGTAAGAAAAATTTCAAAACGATAATGCTGAACATCAATCGCTTTATTTTGAGCAAAAATGGGTTGACCCGCTATGGCGAGAAAGAAAAAGAGACAACGGAGTTTATAGGAATGCATTCTATTGATAATTTGATGTACGAAATCAGGAGTCTGAAAATATGCCTGTGATAACAATATCAATTTTATTTAAAGCCTTTTATTGTCCTATCCTGTATTGCACATCTTCTGTAACACTTTTCCAATCATCTGTCCTGAATGGTGCCGCGGGGAAGCCATCCATGTTAAACAGATTATCGTCTCCTGCATTATCTGCCCAACCATAGCGTACGGCTACAGGATTGTTCACCACATCATTATATACTACAACTGTATTGCCATCTATGTGCGCCTGTGCATAATGGAACTGCTTATCTGCGCCTGCAATTTCAAAGCCTTTAATATATTCATATTTATCATGAACGGCCAACCCGCTTGCAGCATTTGTAAAACTGATTATTGCCTTGTTACCATCTGTTTTCATGGATGTATACATAGGGCCGCTATCGGCAATATTTTCTCCATATACATTGTGCAAGGCAATAGCAGCAAGGCGTTTGCCAACTTCCTGTTTATTTTTTGGGTGAATATTCGCAGAATCTCCTATATCGGTAGTAACAGTCATACCGGTATTGGGAAGTGATAAAGTCTTCGTTTGCGCTTCCCGTAATTCGGCCCATGTGCTTCCCCTATTACTATTTCCGTTGGACGCGTTGAAGGTAGCTAACTGCACAAAATAGAAAGGGAAATCTCCGTCATTCCAGCGTTTACGCCAATCCGTTATCATTAACGGAAATGCCTTCCGGTATTGATAGGCACGCCCTGCATTAGATTCTCCCTGGTACCATATTACTCCCCTAATTGCATAAGGAATCAGCGGATTTATCATGGCATTGAATAATAAAGTGGGATAGCTGTTTGGGCCAATGGAAGCGGCGCCCTCGTTTATTTTCTCAACTTTAAAATGCCACTCACCTGCCAATGACATCACGTGATTGTCAACTGTTAGCTTCATGTCGCTGCTATCACCATACATACCGCCTCCACCGCCGGTATCTTCCACACGCACTGCTATCACATTTTTCCCTTCCTTTAAAACACCTGCGGGGATAGCATATTGTCTTTTTATATTATAGCCGTTGGTGATCCCGGATTTAATTCCGTTCACATAGGTTATATCATTATCATCAATCATTGCCAATTCAAGCGTCGCTGCCTTGCCCGCATCTTCTGCTGAAATAGTAACTGTTTTTCGAAACCATACGATGCCATCGAGATCGTCAAGTCCCTGGTTTTCCCAAAGACCCGGTAACAGCATTTGCGGCCATTTACTGTCATCTGTTTTGTACTCTTGCCATGTTGCCGCATCAGCATTGTTGAACGTACCCTGCAATGCTTCTATTTTTTTGATGGTAGCTTCTTTCCTGATTTTTGCTGCGGAATCGAGATTAAGCACCGGCATTCCTGCTATCATATTTTTAAATTCATCACTGTTTTCAAAAGCCTGGCGACTTGTCCATGTTTCTACGATGGTGCCGCCCCATGATGTATTGATTAAGCCAACCGGTATTTTTAATTTATTGTATAATTCTCTTGCAAAAAAGTAACCGGCGGCGGTAAAGTCTCCGGCAGTCTCGGGGCTGCATATTTTCCAATCTGCCAAGGTTATATCTTCTTTTGGTGTGGCACTTATGGTATTGGGAATTTTTATATGACGTATCATCGGGTAATTGGCTGCGGCTATTTCCTGTTCATAATTGTTTATTTCCCCCCAACCTGCAATGGGCATTTCCATATTCGACTGGCCGGAACAAATCCATACCTCTCCCACCAACACGTTGTTGAATATGACCGTGTTTTTTCCTTTGATGGTAAGTTGGTAAGGACCGCCGGCAGTTTCATTGTCTAATTTAATCATCCACTTGCCCGCTTTATCTGCCTTTGTTGTTTTTGTTTGATGATCAAACTGCACCGTTATTTTTTCGTTTGCATCCGCCCAGCCCCAGACGGGTATTACTTTATCTCTTTGCAATACCATATTACTGCCAAAAAAATTGGGCAGCCTGACTTCTGCAAACACGGCGTAACCAACCAAAGCGCCTAACAATAACAAGCAAATCTTTTTCATATATTTTTTTTAAGGATGATGTTGTATATTTTTATAAACAAGCGGTTTAAAATTGCTGATTGTTCAACAAAACAAAAGTATCATAAGGGAAATGTAATAAGCATTAAAAAATATCTTTTCCAGTGATTTTTTTTGTGGCGATGGATTTTAGGCCATCGCATCTTGTCGATCTGTCAATCCTTGTAAATTTAATATCCATTGTTTTTTTACAGGCAATCGTTCCCGCATACATTTTCTTGTTACTGTTGCACAACCTTATGAAGCAACCGGTCCATTGTTACCGTAACCTTATTTTGATTTCTTATTAAGTTAAAGATATGGCGAACTGCTTCATCTTTATTTTTATCCATAAAGTTTGCCAGGTCATGGATCGTTTTGATAGCAGTTCCATCGATCGATTGAACAAGGTCGCTTTCGCGAAAGCCTGCTTTATATGCTGCTGAATTTCCGGTAACAGTTTTGAAGGCAACGCCTCCTGCATCAAACCCCACACCAAAGGCCGACATTTCGTTGCCACGAGGTTCATACAAAGTAATGCCCATCCATGAAAATGAGGCTGCTGTTGTATTTTCGGTACCTGGTATGGTAACATTAATCACCGGCATTTCCGGTGTTTTGGCTATCGTTTTCAAGTAAGGTTTGGTTACCCCGTACTGGTTCATTGGAAAATTAACAAAGCCTATTTTAAATACAGGGGAACCTTGCCGGGTATCAAAATTTCCTTTAGAAGGGTCAATGAATTCCGGGTCACCATTTATAGAATTGCTATCACACCCGTGAATAATGAAGCGGTGCATTTGTTCGTCATCACACACAAAAAAATTAGAGTCAAGCTTTGCTCCCCATTTCCCATTTGCCGGAATGGTGTGGTCCATGATGGCGGGTAAATAGGCTGTACAAACGATATTGTGTTTAAATTGGTCCCCGCTGTTGAGGTACCAGTCGTGCGGGTTTAGGCTGTTATTAATAATGATATTATTGGAAGCGATCGGGCCATAGCCTTCTCTTAACTTTAATCCCCCGTTCAACAGGAGATTATTATAAATCCTATAAAAGGATGAACCATCGTCGAGGTCAATATCCCAACCATGATCGCAACGCCACCGGTTATCGTGGATCACATTTGGGTCCATCATATCCAGGGAAGGCAATGCAGCATCTTTGGTTACTTCAGCACTGGTTTCTGTAGCATCCGGCGTCCAATAACGGTCACGCCCCCACGAATTGAAACTGCCATGATCTCCTGTCTCCAGTACCGTATTAAAGATGTCGCAATATTCTATAACATGACCGCCGAAGGTGCCTTCACTTATGTTGATACCGGCTCGAGGCACTTCATAAATGGAGCAATGACTTATAGTAATTTTGTGTGACATGGAGATTTGTACCGGTGCAGTTTGCTTTTCATCACGCCCTGTTAAAGTGATAAGACAGTTAGTAACCAGGCAATCTTCGGGGTAGTTATCTCCTTTCGGTCCGGGCGTGTGGTCCAGATGTTTATAATCCTGTTTGCCATATTTAAACAGCGGGTTTCTTACCATAGCAGGGTCACCAACAAATGCGATTCCGTTGGCCCCTGTATTATGGATATAACAGCCACTGATGGTAATGCGCCTGTTATAATTATTTACAAAAATAGAATTGCCTCCTAACTGATCAAATTCGCAATCGTTGACGCTGCAGTCTTTTGCACCATTACAAAATATCGCACCGGCACGACAGACCGTCCAGTCGGAGCGGAGTAGCGGTTCCTTATTATCCATAAAAGTGCGTGAGCTATGTCGAAAAACAAATCCCTGAAGTTGCACCCCCTTTACAGGATGTTCCCTGGAACCGTTCAACTCAACGAGGCTCCGTAACCTTACAATTTCTACTTTGGCCGTCGCCAGATTGGTTCCGGGCACCGGCATATAATAGAGCTTGTGTTTTTTTGCATCAAAATACCATTCGCCGGGAGCATCCAGTTCTTCGAAAATATTTTCTACCATCCGGTACAGAGGATGCATTGTTGCCGGCCGGTTATTCTGCCAGCCTCCTTCATAAATGAGCGACGTGTCGTTGCGTTTTTCTTTTATGATCCAGTGCATATCGCCCCAGAGATACGCGTGCATAGCGTGTATGTAGGCACCAGCCGGGTTTTTCCATTTGGCGATCCTTTGTGGCGACAAAGCATCAGTGGCCGGGTCAGCAACTGCGGCATGATTCAAATCCCAGGTATCATATACGTTTTTTCCGAGGACAGCATTTGGATACCTGGCCATTCGCTGGCGTACACCATTAATAAACAATTGATCAATGAAGTTTGTATTCCCGGAAACTTCTGCGACAAAAATTTTGTTTTTATAAAGCTTCCATTGAAGGTGCAATAAACTGCCACCGCTTATCACGGCCCGTCCCTCTTCTTCAGCTTTATAAAGTACAGTGGCCGGTAAAACCTTTGCGTCTGCGGCAGTAAATTCTATGGTTCCCGGTAAATAATAAACTCCATTGGCAAACAGTACTTCCACTGAAATGGCAGGGGAGAATTTTCTTGCCACCACCTGGGCTTTTGCAAAAGATAACAGGGGCCTTTCTTTTGTTCCCGGATTGCTATCATCACCGGCAGGTGATACATAAATTTTTTGCGCCATTGACGATAGTGAACTATTTAGCAAAAATAAAATGACCGCTATTATTCTATTTTTTGAGAATAGATTTGTTTTTGATGCCAATTTTTTTAAATCCGGGATCATAAAAATATTTCTTTTTGCTCCCTGTTGAAAAAAATATGAATACTAACTGATTACGGCCTGTCGGTAATAGCAGTTCCCCAGGTGGCAGACGGTTTTTTACCCATTTCAATGATCAAATCGCCACCATTCATAATATCGGCGTAAGCTATAAATGCTTTAGTGTATTTCTTATTGTTCAGGGTAATTTTTTGGATGTATTTATTTGCCGGGCTGTTATTTTTTACCAGCATACCAAAGTGATTGCCTTTGCCTACATCAATGGAAGCCTCATCAAATAGGGGACTGCCAAAAACATACATGCCGCCTGCAGGATGCACGGGATAAAACCCCAGGGCGCTCATAACATACCAAGCCGACATTTGTCCCACATCTTCGTTGCCACTTAATCCATCAGGGTTGGCGGAATAAAGGCTGTCAAGAATTAAACGGACTTTATCTGCTGTTTTCCAGGGTTGACCTGCATAAGTATATAGATACGTGATGTGATGGCTGGGCTCATTGCCATGTGCATACTGACCTATTAACCCGGTAATATCACTGGAGGCTTCTTTTCCCATATCGCCTTCTACCACAAATAAGGAGTCCAGTTTTTTGATGAATCTTTTTTCGCCGCCCAATAATTGAATCAGGCCATGTACATCCTGTGGTGCCAG
Source organism: Ginsengibacter sp. (assembly GCA_039933035.1). Taxonomy (GTDB): domain Bacteria; phylum Bacteroidota; class Bacteroidia; order Chitinophagales; family Chitinophagaceae; genus Ginsengibacter. The sequence goes on from JBDTOV010000024.1 coordinate 27,355, forward strand.
CCAGGTATATTGCCATGCATTGCCTTCGGTAAAATCATCTTTCCTGTGCCGGGAAGCGAATGGACTAAAAGGCTCACGCCATTGCGTAGCCGAAATTCTTCCCCTCATAAAACGAACGGTGCTATCGTAATAATTTTTGTAATAGCCGGCCCTTTTGTTGAAATATTCGTAGTCATTGTCTTTCCCCATGCGCTTTGCCATCAAAGCGGTACAGCCGTCCGCAATGGCATATTCCATACCGATGGCAACAGATTCTCCCATACTATCGGCGGGGATATAGCCGAATCGTTTTACATAATTGAGCCCCCTGTCGTCCAGCATGGCAGTTGTTTTTGCTGCTTCATAAGCCAGGGCGGTATCAAAGCCTTTTATACCTTTTAAATAGGCGTCAGCGATTACCTGCGTACCACTGTTGCCGGGCATGGTGTTCGTTTCATTGGCCATTAAATGCCAAACGGGAAGTTTACCCTGCTGCTGGTAAATTGCCAACATGGAATTGATGATATCACTTACCCTTTCCGGTTGCAGCAACGTTAGTAAAGAATTTTCACACCGGTAAGTATCCCACAAAGAAAATGTAGTAAGGTTGGTAAACGACACATCCCGGTGCACTTCCTTATCGGTTCCGTAATAATCACCGTTTACATCGTTATATATGGAAGGGGCGATAAAACAATGATATAATGCGGTATAAAAAATTTCTTTTGCTTTTGCATCGGGAGTTTGAATAACAACTTTCCCCAGTTCCTTATTCCAAGCTGCTGAAGCGGCATTCTTTACTTTTTCAAAATTCCAACCCGGAATTTCAGCGGCTATATTTGCCAGGGCGTTTTTTGTACTTACCGGCGAGATGCCTACTTTTAATTGAATGGTTTCACCTTCATAAGTGGAAAAATTGAGAGCAGCTTTTATACTATCGCTCATGGCTACATTGCCCGGCTGGAGTTCCCCGTTTTTATAGAGGTCGATATTCTTAAAAGGCTTAGAAAAAACTGCGGCAAAATAAATTCTTTGATCATGCGCCCATCCTTTTGAAAAGCGATACCCAACCAGGGTGGAATCGTTTAATTTTTTTAGGTAACCATACATGGGCATGTCCCAGCCTATGCCCTGTACCAAATCAATGATGATATGCGATTGCTGCGAGGCTGGAAACGTATAACGGTGAAAGCCCACTCTTGTAGACGCAGTTAGTTCTGCTTTTATTTTATATCGTTTTAATTCAACGGAGTAATAACCGGGGTTTACTTTTTCATCAGCATGGCTGAATAGGGAAAAATTACCGGGTTCTTTTAAAGACCCTTTGTTCATTACCAGATCGCCGGTTGTGGGCATTACTAAAATATCACCCAGGTCGCCGATGCCGGTGCCGCTTAGATGGGTATGAGAAAAACCGGTGATTGTTGAGTCAGCATAATTGTAACCCGAGCACCAGTCCCAGCCTTCTGATACATTCACCGGTCCCAATTGTACCGCCCCAAAAGGTACATTAGCCCCGAGGAACACATGGCCGTGGCCCCCCGTTCCAATGTATGGATTTACATAGCTGACGGGGCTTTGCGAAAACCCGGTAGCGATAATTACCTGTAACAGGAATGATAAACACAAAAGACGGTTGCTAAAAAAAGTATACCTTTTTATGCTGGATAAAATTTCTTTTGGGAAAATGCTCATTTTGAAATGGTATGTAAAGTCCGGTGCAAAGTATGTATTATTTTTTATCAGGTTCATATTTCAGCCAGCTTTCCGGCACATCTGCGGGGCGACTATTTCCTTTGCTGTATTGTAATGCTAATTTAAAACCACCACCGCCTTCAATAAAATTAAGCTGGAAAGGTTGTAATCCTTTTTCCAGGGCCACTTGCCCTGTTTTTTGAATAGCAGAATGCAGCCCGTCATTATTAACTACTTCCCTGTTGGCGATGTACAGAATGCCGCCATCGTCGCAGGTTAAGTAAAAAGTGTAAATGCCTGTTTCGGGCACATCAATGAACCCTTTGTAAGCCAAACCAAATGAGGGTGCATTGATGGAAGCCGGCACTACAAAGTCCGGAGCAACAAACATGCTATCTGGTTTTGCACCTGTTAATGCGGTACTTGTTTTAAAGAATTGCTTATAATAAGCACACGTTAATCCGTTATTCAATGCAGGTGTTACGGATACCGGTATTGCGTAGGTTTCTTTTTTATAATGAAGGGTGTAGATATCACCCCTGGTACCATTACTGCTAAAAGCTGCCATCTTTATCGTTTCTGCTTTTGTTACCCGAAGCGGTTTCGTTAATGATGGTGATTTAATTTCGGGTATGGTACCGTTAGTAGTATAATGAATTTGTAAACCGGGGGATGGTTTTGTTACCGTTAGCAGTGCCTGATCTGTAAACACATTTTCCTGTGAAAAGCCGGTGAGATCCGGCAGGCGGTAATGAACATTCATGGCATCTAAGCGCTTATATTGTTTTTGCAATCGTACCAGGTAGTCGTCATAATCATTGGTGTTGCTCCAGAGCCTTTCTGCCAGTGCCGTCATGCGGGGCATGTACATAAAATCGGCATGCTTTTCTGAAGGGATGTGTTCCGTCCAGATGTTGGCTTGTGCCCCCAAAATAAATTTTGCTTCTTCTGCGTTTAAGATCTTTGGTATAGGTTTAAAATCGTACACTTCCTTTACAGATTGGGCATCCGGTATCCTGTCAAAATACAAAGGATCGCCGGGAGTCATGATTACATAGTTACCGTTTTTAGCCGCCTTTACCGGGGCATCGGGCACCCAACTACGCCAGTACATCACATAGGCTGTTTTGCTTACACCCCCTTCCAGTATTTCATCCCAGCCGATTAATTTTTTACCATTGGCATTAAAAAATTTCTCCATTCTTTTTACAAAATAGCTTTGCAGTTCGTCAACGTTTTGTAATCCTTCTTTTTCCATCAGCGCGGCGCAGGCAGGTGATTTGGCCCATTCTTTCCGGTCCACTTCATCAGCGCCAAGGTGCACATATTCGGAAGGGAAAATCGAGAATATTTCTTTGTAAACATTTTCAGCAAATTCAAAAGTGGTTTCATTGCAGGGACAAATAGGCGTTGAAAATAATTCACCCCACCTGCTGCCTCCATCACAAGTTAGAAAAGGATAGGCATGAATGGCTGCCATCATATGGCCCGGCATATCAAGCTCCGGGATAATATCAATATGCCTCTCTGCTGCGTAGGCCACAAGTCCCTTCATTTGTTCCTGCGTGTAAAACCCTCCATATAAAGTTTTGCCATCCCTGTGAATGATATGTTCAGTATCTATTGCCATATCCGGGTTGTCTTTTGCCATCCGTATACAATCTGAATCCTGGTTATTGAAAGTACGCCAGGCGCCCTCTTCGGTAAGTTTTGGATATTTTTTTATTTCAATTCGCCAGCCCTGGTCATCGGTAAGATGCAGGTGCAGTTTATTCATTTTATACAGCGCCATCACATCAATAAACTTTTCCAGGTAAGCTATAGAAAAGAAATGCCTTGATACGTCCAGGTGCATGCCCCGCCATGCAAACAATGGGGCGTCGTTGATTTCTGCGGCGGGAATGGTGGCACTTTGCACTTTACCTGCTTTGGCTTCCGCGGTTACCGGTAAGAGTTGATGTATTGTTTCAATACCCCTGAAAATGCCAGCCGGATCTTTGGCTGACAGTATTATTTTGCCGGGGTGTATGCTAAGTTGGTAGCCTTCTGCGGACGTTATATTATTATTTATTTTTACCTGGATAACACCGGCTGATGAATTATCAGCCTTACTGATTTTTATGGAGTAACCAGTTGCCTGATGCAATAAATGTTGCAGGTAGGCGACCTCGTTAGTAAAGAGCGGATCGCCCACGATGGTAGTTTTTTGGTTGATAACAAAGCCCCCTTTTTCCGGCTGCAAATGAGTAGGATAAGGAATAAGCGGGTACCGCTCTGCAACTATTTTTTCCTGCGCTGATGTGGCTTCATGAATTAATAAAAAAGTTATGGAAAGAAAGCAAAATAAGAGATTCCGGCGAATAACTGTTGCCATTTTTTTGGTTTGGGTTTTTATAATTGAATGGGGTTTCTATTTAACTGTAAACTTCTTTTTTAGTACCATATCATCAGCATTTTTACCAATACACAAATAATAATTACCGGGATATAATTTCCATCCGCCTTGCTCCAGGTCCCACTTCATTAATTCGGAAGCAGGTATGGAAAAGCGGGCAGTGGCTGCTTTTCCTTTTTGTATAAATATCTTTTTAAACGCTTTTAATTCCTTTAAAGGCATTCGTTGGATAGCAGGATATTCAATATAGATTTCTGCGACATCATTTGCATCGTAGTTGCCTGTGTTGGTAATTTTTACATCAAATGAAATACTGTCTTTTTCACCGGTAACATCAGTAAGCTTCTGCCCGCATGCATATTGGAAATTGGAATAGCTTAATCCATAACCAAAAGGATACTGAACCGGCTTATTAAAATAACGATATGTGCGGCCCTGCATGGCATAGTCGGTGTAGGCGGGTAAGTCATCAAAAGATTTATAAAACGTAACCGGCAATTTGCCCGAAGGAGCAACATCTCCGAAAAGAATATCGGCCAGTGCATTGCCTCCCTGTTCACCGGGATACCAGGCATAAATAATGGCATCGACATATGGGTCAATGGAAGACAGGTCGAGTTCGCTTCCTGCGGTTATTACTGCAACAATAGGTGTTTTAGTTCCTTTACGCAATGCCTTTATAAAAGCAATTTGACTGGCAGGTAAACTAAGATTGACTTTATCACCGCCGCCTGGCGCTAAAAATGCATCGCCTTCTTCACCTTCGTAAACGGCCGTTAGTCCTAAAACCGCTATAGTAACTTGCGCATTACTTGCTGCCCATATTCCGCCGAAGTGAGTGGTATCGGTATAATCGCAACCCTGGTCGTATTCTACTCGTGTTCCTGCGTCTACAGCTCCCGTTATACCTTCTACAAAATTTACGACTTTGTCAGTTACACCATGATAATTACCCAGCAATGCATCCATATTGGCGGCATTGGGACCTACCACCATAATAGCACTGTATTTATTTTTAACCAGGGGTAACGTGTGATTTTTATTTTTTAGCAACACCATACTTTGCTGCGCCATTTCCCTCGCTAGTTTGGTATGATAGCCATTAGAAACACTGTCGGCGCCATAACCACTGAATGGGTTGGAGTTCCTTGCATCAAAAAAACCCAATTTGAATTGTGTTCGTAAACTGCCTGCCAGGGCGCTATCTACTTCCGGTACAGTAAGTATCTTTTGATCAATAGCTTTCATTACATCGTCCTGAAGCATATTGCTGCAATCAAGATTGACACCGGCTTTGATGGCTGCAGCGGCTACTGCCACACTGTTAGGGAGCACTTTATGTCGGAGCCATATATCTTCCAAAGCCCAGCAGTCCGTTACCACATGTCCTTTAAAATGCCACTCATTGTGCAGGATATTATGTAACAAAGTATTGCTTGTGCAACAAGGTTCTCCGTTCACGCGGTTGTAGGCACACATTACAGATTCCACGCCGGCATCAACTAATTTTTTAAAAGCATACAGGTATGTTTCTCTTAAATCTTTTTGATCAACTATAGCATTAAATGTGTGCCTGCCGGCTTCCGGCCCGCTATGCACGGCAAAGTGTTTGGCGCAGGAGGATGTTTTTAAATAGTTAGAATCATTACCCTGTAAACCTTTTATAAAAGCCGAACCCATAGTACCCGTTAGATAAGGATCTTCTCCATAGGTTTCCTGCCCGCGTCCCCAGCGTGGATCACGGAATATATTAATGTTGGGCGACCAGAAAGTTAGTCCCATATATTGCAAATGCCTGTCCTGGTTTATGGCAAGATTATATTTAGCTCTTGCTTCGGTAGAAATAGCCGTAGCGGCATCGTACATCAATTCGCTGTTAAACGATGCTGCCATGCCAATTGCCTGCGGGAATATCGTTGCCTTGCCGGCCCTTGCAACACCATGCAGTGCTTCGTTCCACCAATTGTAAGCAGGAATGCCCAGGCGCTCCACCGCTTTACTTTGGAAACCTAATAAAGAAATTTTTTCTTCCAATGTTAACTGGTGAAGGAGGTCATTAACTCTTTCATTTAACGGGAGCTTTACATTTTTAAAAGCGGGAACCTGCTGTTGTGCTGTGCCATTTGCTAAAAAAATGCCGGTAAGTAGCAGGATAAGAAATATTTTTTTCAAAATAAGATGACTTTATTTCTTTATTAAATTTATTTACGTGTATCCGAAACGGTTAGTATTAGCTTTGATAGGGGTACAGCTTCATTCCTTGTTTCACGCTACCAATTTCATCAGGTGATTTTTAGTATACTGCAATGTTCGAAATGAGAGGGCATGCTTTTGAATCAATAATATTCACCCTGATTTTTTCCGTTGTTACCGGGTCAATTTTTAATATTCTTTTATGGCCAATCGTGGTAGCTGTAGCCACTTGTTGCCAGGCAGTATCTTTCCAGGCTTCCACATTGAATGCTTTTACACGCTGCCCGAGTTGTATATATTCCTGCAGGACGATATATTGCACGGTTGACTTTTGGGGAAGGTCGATCGTTATGCTTCCTGTATTAACCGCATCATCAGTGGCCCAATAGGTTGCTTTGTTTGCGTCGTTGATATTGGATGGGGCAAATTGTTTACTGTTGCCTCGATAACTATCCGCGGTTACGGTTGCTTTGGCCGCGAGATTATGGGCAAAAACTTTATTAAGCAGGGCCCTGAATCCATACAATGATTTTACATCATGCTCATTAAATTGGCCGGTTCTGTCAGGCGGTACATTCAGCAACAAGGTAGAACCACGGCCAACTGAAGTGAGGTATATTTCAAATAATTTTTCCGGAGTTTTTACCAGGTTGTCTTCTTTAGCATGATAAAACCATCCCGGCCTGATAGACACGTCCACCTCGGCAGGTATCCATTGTTTGCCATTGATGTCGCCGCTGTTTAAATAATGTTCCATTCCTGATTTGCCAGGGTAAAGGGTATCTGCACTGACGGTATTCCAGTTAGTTTCCCCGGCAATACCTTGTTCATTACCTACCCATCTTACGCCGGGACCAGCGTCACTGAAAAACAAAATATTGGGCTCCATCTTTCTCACCATTTTCAAGGTAGTGGGCCAATCATAATAAGTAGTCCTGTCGATCTCCCTTTTTTCTTTGGCCCCACCATAATAGCCATCTCCACCGTTAGCTCCATCAAACCACATTTCAAATACAGGCCCGTAATTCGTAAACAATTCTTTTAACTGGTTACGGTAATACGTAATGTAGGCGGGTGTTCCATAGTCGGCCCTGCTTCTGTCCCACGGCGATAAATAAACGCCAAATTTTAATCCATACTTCGTGGCGGCATCTCTTGCTGCTCCTACGATATCGCCTTTGCCATTTTTATAAGGGCTGGATTTTATGGATCGGTCCGTATATTTTGAGGGCCAAAGGCAAAAGCCATCATGATGTTTACAGGTTAAGATCATTTCATTAAAACCCGTTTCTTTTAATGTTTTTGCCCATTGATCCGCATTTAGATCAGTCGGATTGAAAAGCGCCGGGCTTTCATCGCCATAGCCCCATTCTTTATCCGTGAAAGTATTTATATTAAAATGGATAAAAGCGTTGGTTTCCATATCAGCCCATGCTACCTGGTTCGCCGCGGGAATGGGGTAAACCGGTGCAGGGGGCGTCACTCTCTTTGTTTGCGCAAATAAGGTAACTGAGCATACCATGGAAATTAATAAAATTGACGATTGTTTTTTTACGTTCATTTTTTTATGATTGGATAATTAAAAATATTACTAATAGTCGCGGTACTTATTTTATGTAGGCTAATTTTTTATGAACTATTTCCGTCCAGTGGTTTGCCATCATTTGGTGGCCTGCCGGCATTGGATGAATGCCATCCCATATCCAGTAATCCGCCGGCGCCCGTTCTAACGCCTCATTAAACACGTCCTGGAAGTTCACATACATCGTGTCGAATTCTTTTGAGAGTTTCAGGACGCTTGCCTGCCGTTTTTTAATTTCGTCTAACCATTGGGGATACCTGTCTTTTGTATGGCCGAGTGGTAAAATAAAAGGCTCGCAAAGTATCAGTTCGACTCCTGGTAATTTTTCTTTTGCCTGGTGTAGTAAGGCCCTGTATTCTTTTTCATAACGTGCACTGTCCACCATATCTTTACTGTTATCGATTACGCTGTTTACATCATTTACGCCCACCAGGATGCTCAGTACATCCGGCTTTACATCTATCGTGTCTGTTTGCCATCTTGCGGCAAGATCCGTAATCTTATTACCACTTACACCACGGTTAATAAATTGAAATTTTCGCTCCGGGTAGCGGTACCATAAGCTGCTGGCCAGGATATATACATACCCTGAACCCATCAAATGGTTCCAGTCCTGGTTGTGGGAGCGGCCCCCGTCGGTAATAGAATCGCCCTGGAATAATATGGTTAGGCTATCGTCGTTGTCACCTGGTTGCATTTCCGAGGGGACTGAACCAGCGATTGCACTAATATTTGCTGAGATGGTCCCCGCCCGTACTATGCCTGGTAAACTAATTGCAGTAACACCTGCCATCAATGCATTTTTTATAAATTTGCGCCTGTGGTTATCCAATTTATTTCTGTTTTGTCATCAAGGTAAGATTTAAAATGGGCGGATAGCCAAAGCTGATGAAAACAACTATTGCCGTTTCCAGATTTGCATTTCTTTTATGGTAAAAAATTGTTTTGTAAATATTAAAAGTAAAATATTGAAAGGACATGGTGTGATACAGAAATTTTATATAGTATTGAATAATATTAGATCCAGTGATGGCTTGTAATTACCCTATCCTGATTATGCCGTTTGAATGAAACTTACTTTACGATACACTTGACACGATTGATTGATCTATGAGGAAAGGTGCCAGGTTCAGCAATTGAATAATTAATTTTTTAATGCTTCTATCCATAATAAAAATAAAAAAAAATCCATGTTGAAAATTCTTTTGACGATTATGTTGTTCGGTGTTCTTCCCGCTGTCTTTGCTGATGATATCTCTATTTATGTATCACCTGGAGGAAGTGGCAATGGTTCTGCAAAATCGCCAACAACTTTAGAAAAGGCGATAGCCATGCTTTCTGGTTTAAAGAAAACAAAACCAAAAGGAACGATTACTATTTTTTTGAATGATGGCGATTATACCCTGGAGCAACCCATCCAGATCACTTCTGAAAATGGTGGTACCCATGATTTGCATATTGTTTTCAGGGCATTGCCAAATACGCATCCTGTTGTGAGTGGCGGACAAAAAATTATTATGGAGGGAACCAACACGTTATCTGCTATCGTTCCACATGCGGATAGTACACAACCCTATGATTTATACGTCAATGGCAAAAGAGCCGTAAGAGCAAGAACCCCCAATATTGATCGATATTTCACACTGAAAAAAGTAATAAATGTACCCGATAGTGAGCATAAAATGCGGTTCACACAGCAATTTCAAATTCCATTAACAATGTTTACAACACTCGCATCATTATCTAAACAAGACTTGCAAAAAGTATGGTTTACTATGTATCACAAGTGGGATAATACTATGCGAACTGTCGATTCATTAAACCCGGTTGACACATCATTTTATTCAACAGGCACCATACATGGCGATTGGGCATTGATAGGAAAGCCTGCTATATTTTATCTTGAAAATTATCCTGCAGCATTGGATACAGCTAACGAGTGGATGCTGCAAAATGATACGATTAAATACGTCCCGGGCGAAGATGTAAAGGAACAGGAAGCCATCATCCCGGTTTTGGAAAAATTAGTCACTATACAAGGCGATTCAATGCATCCAGTAGAAAATATTTTGTTTGATGGCATAGCGTTTAAATATTGCAATTATATTTTTAGCGGTTACGAAGCTTACCAGGCGGCCCAGGAAATTGATGCGGCGATAACGATTGACAATGCACAAAATATCCGGTTCAACCATTGTGAAATTGCGCATACCGGGCAATATGCCATCTGGTTTAGAAAGGGAGTGCAGCATTGTGAAATAACCCATAGCTACCTGCACGATTTGGGTGCGGGCGGTATCCGGATCGGTGAAACGGTTATCCGGGAAAACAAAACTCAATGGACATCCAATATTACAGTAGACAATTGCATTATACATTCCGGCGGATTAAACTTTCCTTCGGCCGTTGGAATTTTTATAGCCCAGTCAGGCAATAATATTATTTCTCATAACGATGTGGGTGATTTCAGGTACACCGGTATTTCTGTGGGATGGGTTTGGGGGTATGCGTTTAGCCCTTCTGTAAATAACAAAATAATTTACAACCATATTCATCATATCGGGTGGGGTGTGTTAAGCGATATGGCCGCTGTATATACATTGGGTATTTCTAACGGTACAGAAGTAAGCCACAACCGGGTAAATGATGTGTATTCTTATGACTATGGCGGGTGGGGGCTTTACACCGACGAAGGTTCCACCAATATTTTATTGGAAGACAACCTGGTGTATCATACCAAGACCGGGGGGTTTCACCAGCATTATGGTGAAAATAATATTATACGAAATAACATTTTTGCTTTTAATAAAAAGTACCAGGCCCAGTTTTCGCGTGTTGAAACGCATCACAGTCTGGATTTTAAACATAATATTATACTGACCGATACAGGATATTTATTACAGGGTGCATGGCAGGCGGGCAACCTTACCATTGATAGCAATTGTTACTGGAATGTGAATAGGGAAAGTGTTATGTTTATTCAATCTACCGGGTCTTACGGTGCTAATTCACAAAACTATTTAAGTCTTAAAGAATGGCAGCAAAAGAGTGGAAAGGATTTGCACAGTATAATGCAGGACCCCGGATTTGTAAATGCCCAACAATATAATTTTAAATTTAAAAATCACTCAGTAATAAATAAAATCGGTTTTAAAACTTTTGATGCGGATGCCGCGGGAGTCACGGGTGATAAAAAATGGAAAGGTTTAGCGAAATTACCTAAAGAGGTTATTGATGCTTTTAATCTCTCAGTTGCCATGTATATGTTGCCGTAGCAGTGACCAGCTTTTTTGTTTTTGAATTACAGAATGAAATTTAAGGAAGGTGCTTACTATGTTGTGCGTTTCCGGGAAATCAATAAAAAAGAAAGTGACATTTTAAAAACGATCATTAAGAATGAAAAATATAAAAATTGCATTATCGCTTCTTGCACTGTTGTACCAGGTAAGTGTACATGCGCAACAGGTAACTATACAATCATTATTAAAAGAAATGGCCTGCAGAAGCTGCCTGGCTATGTATCCATTTCCTGCCTACGCCTCATTACAGGCCAGCAGTTATAACCGCGAATCCACTGCAAGAGATGCTCCCGGATGGTTTGCCGACAGCGATGGTACTGGTTTCATACGAACGGAAGAAAAGGATGGAAAAACGGAATGGGTAGTGATGGAACATGATGGCCCCGGAACGATTACTAAAATGTGGGCTCCTTATTTTTATTACGGGGGACTTGATGACCTGGTAGGTCCGAATATTAATATCTACTTAGATGGCTCCGTTACGCCCGTTATCAGCGAAAATTATTTCAAGCTCATTACAGGCAAAGGTTCAGTTCCTGCTCCTTTTGCAAGGATAACAGCAAGGGCCGGAGATTGTTATTTGCCCATACCTTTTGCAAAAAGTTGTAAAATCACATTTGATAAAAAGCCTTTTTACCATATTATTAATTACAGGGGTTATGCAAAAGGTATTGCTGTAAAAACATTCACCATGGGCCAGTTGCGGGCAGTTCTTCCGCTCATGAATGAAATAAGAAAATCTCTTTACTCAGTGTATGCTGAAGAGCCGGGTGTTTCAATTAATACGAAAGGAATTTTAGAAGCCGGGAAAGAAATGCATCTGAAAATAAATAAGGCCGGTGCTATCAATCAACTACAAATTTGGGTTGATCCGGTCCAAATAAAAACACATCCTGAGTTACTGCGTTCAGTTGTGATGATCGCCTCGTTTGACGGCGAGCAAACGGTATGGACACCATTAGGCGACTTCTTTGGCAGTGCCAATGAATTAAATCCTTTTCAAACCTGGACCAGGACGGTGAATTCATTGGGCCAAATGATTTGTACCTGGGTAATGCCGTTTAAATCATCTGCTGATTTTTATTTAAAAAATGTAGGCAATACAAATATTAGCATTGAAAATTTTGAGATCAAATACCGCAACTGGAAATGGGATGAACGATCTATGCATTTTCATGCAAACTGGCGGAGCGACGATGTAGTACAGGGCTCTGTTTTTGAAGACTGGAATTTTATCGACATCAGGGGTAAAGGAACGTTAGTGGGCGACGCATGGACGGTGCTTAATCCCGACTATGGCTGGTGGGGGGAAGGCGATGAAAAGATATATGTAGATGAGGCATGGGATAAAAAATTCCCGACTCAATTTGGCACAGGTACGGAAGACTATTATGGTTGGGCGGGTGGCGAAATTCCGACTAAAGATGATGTGTTTAGCTATCCTTACCTGGCCAACATAGAAGTAGGCTCCACCACAAATAAAAGACAAGGTGTTCGTGGATTTAATATTTGTACGAGGGTAAGAGCATTGGATGCCATTCCTTTTACTAAAAGATTGGTGTTTGATATGGAAGCTTCTCCCGGTGTGGATATCCGCAATCCCTGGGATTACCTTGCTTATTCTTCCGTTGTATTTTGGTATGCGCAACCTGGTGCAGTAAGCAACAGGCCTCCTTTACCCCGGAAAGCAGCAGAACCAATTATTACACTTCATAAAATTGACAGTATGGAGATTGACAGTAAAAAGAAATAAAATGGATTGCAGGAACGTCATTGAAATACAAACAACCAAAAGGAATCATTTCATTGCCGGATAAACATGAGGCCCCCTTAAGAGGATATAATTTTGATTGTTTGCCGAATTCATTAATTATTAATAACAACCTTTGGCTATTTATAAAGCCTTTGATAAAATGGGCCGGATGTTATTTCCCAACAACCTGTTTCATTCCTCCATACTAACTATTCATTTAACAGATTATTCTAATTAAGAAAAAATTACTATAAATTTATCTTTTTTGATCATTCGATATGTGTCATATTTCTTTAGCCGACCACTTAGTTTAATTAATTATTATTTATAAAATGGGTACAAAAAAAAATAACTCCAGGCGCGACTTTATTAAAAAATCTACCGTTGCAGTAGCTGCATTTTCCATCGTTCCTCGATTTGTATTGGGAAGGGGATACATTCCCCCCAGCGATCAGCTCACCAAGGCGGTTATTGGTATTGGAGGTATGGGACGTGGGCATTTTGCTTACGCCGGTACCAGGGTGGTGGCTATTTGCGATGTCGATAAAAATCATTTGCAACAGGGACTGGATATCCTGAAAGACAACAGTGTCAAAGCTTTTTCCGACTACCGCGAATTGATTCAGTTACCGGAAGTGGATATTGTTCATATAGCTACTCCACCCCACTGGCATGGTATTATTGCCGCGGATGCAGCCCGTGCGGGTAAAGATATTTGGTGTGAAAAGCCAATGACCCATACTATCGGGGAGGGTAAACGTTTGGTAGAGGCCGTGCAGCAGCATGGCCGCATATTCCGCTTAAATACATGGTTCCGGTTTGAAGATAATTTTTATGGTATGGGCACTACCGTAAAACCTATAAAGAAATTGGTGGAGAGCGGATTATTAGGATGGCCCTTAACCGTGACCATTGGTAAACTTACCGGCTTCGACTGGAAATTTTATTGGGTGGGAAAAACGAACCTCGACCCCATGCCGGTTCCTCCGGAACTTGATTATGAATTCTGGCTGGGCCCCGCTCCATACAAACCTTATAATCCACACCGCGTGCACCAGACTTTCCGCGGTTACTGGGACTATGATGGTGGTGGATTGAGCGATATGGGCCAGCACTATATTGATCCTGTACAATACTTCCTGGGTAAAGATGACACCAGCCCGATTTCTGTAGAAATAGATGCACCGGAGCAGCATTTTGATGCGGTGGGTACCTGGCGCAGAATTACTTATACTTATGAAGACGGTTGTAAGATCATATTAGATGGTGAGGGAAATGATGAAGTCCCCTACATCGAGGGGCCTAAAGGAAAATTGTATCCTGGATTCCGTTCTGATATCCCCGACCTGGAAAAGAAATTAGCAGCGTTTCCCGATCCGGAGCCGCAGGTGATAGATTTTGTGCAAGCAGTGAAGCAACGAAAAAAGTTTGCGCTTAATGAGCAAAATGGCTATCACTCCTGCACTATTGTCAATATGGGTTTAGTGGCACTGCGCCTGGGCCGGTCATTGAAATTCGATCCGGTAAAACAAGAATTCATCGGTGATGAAGGTGCGAATCGCCTTATTTTTCCTCCTTTAAAAGAACCCTGGACAATATGATTAATGGTTGGCTTCCCGGTAACAGATAGAACGATCTTTACCAGGTTCTTTAATAGATTTAATAAAGAAAACTTATTGTAAATAAACATTTCCCATCAAGCCTATAATTATGAAGAAAATTGTTTTTACACTCCTTACTATTGCGATGTTTGCTTCAACGTCGATGGCCCAGGCTACTAAAGAAGGGCGCACACTGGCTACCCAAATTGCGGATTTGCTGGCCCAAATGCCTGCTAAAGATTCCATACAATTGGCTTCCGGAATGAAGGAAATTGCGGCCATGGGTGAAAAAGGAATCATCGAAATGGCTGGCATGCTTGCAGCTCCCGGCGAGGGAGATAATTCCCAGGTCGCTTATGCAATTAATGGGTTTTCCTATTACGTAACCCAACCTGGCAAAGAGGGTTGGCGGAAAATGAGTGAACATGCTTTGTGTGAGGCGCTAAAAAAGATTACTAACAAGGTAAACGAAGCATTCATTATTAGCCAGCTACAAATAGTGGGGCAGAGTGATGAGGCAGTATCCTGCTTAAAAAATTATTTGAACCAGGATCAATTATGTGATCCTGCTGCGAGGGCATTAATAAAATTTAAATCACCTGCAGCAAATAAAGCATTGTTATTGGCTTTAAAAAACAGCCAGGGAAACTGCCGTCTATCTCTTGTAAAGGCAATTGGAGAAAGCCATAACACGGAAGCTGTCCTTGTTATTACGCATTTAGTGAATGATCAGGATAAACTGTTGCGTAAGGTAGCTTTGAATGCGTTAGCTAATATTGCAGATCCCGCGTCGTCACCTGTCCTGGAAAAAGCTGCGGAAAATAGTGGGTTTACCTTTGATAATACCAATGCTACCGATGCTTATTTATTATATTTAAAACATTTGATAGAAAAAGGAAATCAAGCCCTGGCAAAGAAAGGGATAGTATTCATAATGCAAAATACGAAGCAGGATAACCTTGTGCACACCCGCATTGCCGCGATGGAATTATTGGCCGGTATGCAGGGAAAAAACAATACCCCCATATTGGTAGAAGCTGTTGGAGATAAAAATCCCGAATACCGTGCTGCAGCATTGAGGCTTGCATCCAATAACATCAATCCGGCAACAACGATATTGTGGGTGAAAAAACTTGCCAATGCTAATCCTGAAGTACAGGCAGAGATCATAACCATGCTGGGCGAAAATAAGGCAGCAACCGCCCTGCCCGCAATGCTGGCTGCGATAAAAAATAAAGATAGCCGGGTAAGTATTGCTGCCATCACTGCTGCCGGAAAAATTGGCGGGGAAAATGCACTCTCCGCTATGTTACAAACCATGAAAAATGGGAATTTGGAACAAATAGCTGCCATAAAAAATGCCATTAATATTATGAAAGGAGCAGGTGTTGTAAATAAGGTGGCCATTGCGCTGCCCGCTATGCCTGCAAATCCAAAAGCAGCCCTGGTAAATGTTTTAGGAAAACGTGCTGCTCATGATAAAATAAATATTGTATTTCCTTTATTAAAAAGTCAGGACACCCTGGTGCGCTCCGCAGCATTAGTGGCTATAAAATCAATGGTTAGTAAAGACAATTTGCCTGAACTATTTTCTTTGTTGGAAGAGGCCTCCGGTGAAAAGGAAATAAATGCCGTCCAGGAGGCAACTATTGAAGCGCTCCGGGACATTCCGGGTACATCGCAACAGGCTGATATAGCATTGGAAAATATGTCCAAAGCCCCTGTCGATAAAAAACCGTTATTTTTTAATATCCTTGCGGGAATCGGTGGTAATGCATCACTTAAGTCCGTTACCGGAGCGTTTGATAGTGGAAATGAAACTTCAAAAGATGCTGCCGTAAATGCGCTGTCATTATGGAGCGATAGCAGTGCTGCAAATGCTCTTTATAGGATCGGTCTTGAAAATGCTAACGACAAATATGTAGATCGTGCATTAAATGGAATTATTCATGCAATACATATAGGAATGTATACAGATGCTGAGCAACTGCTGATGTTGCGAAAGGCAATGGACATTGCGAAAACTGCTAAACAGAAACAAACAATATTGAAAGATGTGGGTAAAAATCAGTCATTTCCTGCTTTGGTATTTGCGGGTGAATACCTGGATGACCCGGCTTTGCAACAGGAAGCTGCCCATGCGGTAATGAATATCGCTTTATCTGATAAGAAATATTTTGGAGAAGTGGTAAAGGAATTATTGGATAAAACTATAGCAGTGATACAAGGAACCGATAGCGACTATCAAAAAGAAGCTCTGCGAAAATTTTTGGCAGAGATGCCTGCGGGCGAAGGCTTTGTTGCATTATTCAACGGCAAAAATCTTGACGGATGGAAAGGTCTGGTAGCCAACCCGGTCATACGTGCCAAAATGAATAAAGACACATTAGTGAAAGAACAGGAGAAAGCCGATAACATCATGCGAAATGGCTGGTATGTCCAGGATGGTATCCTGAATTTTGGCGGTAAAGGGGAGAATATCTGTACGGATAAAAAGTATGGCGATTTTGAAATGTTTGTAGATTGGAAAATCACTAAAGATGGTGATGCAGGAATTTATTTGCGGGGAACGCCACAGGTACAGATTTGGGATACTTCGCGCAAAGATGTTGGTGCTGAAGTGGGATCGGGCGGATTATATAATAACCAGGCGCACACCAGCAAACCCCTCAAATTAGCTGATAATGCCATTGGTGACTGGAACAACTTCCACATTATTATGAAAGGCGATCGGGTAACCGTATATCTAAATGGAGAATTGGTAGTAGATAATGTCGTCCTGGAAAATTATTGGGATCATAATATACCCATATTTCCTGAAGAGCAAATTGAATTACAGGCGCATGGTACACATGTAGCCTATCGTGACATCTATATTCGTGAAATCCCCGGGCCTAAATCTTTTGCACTAAGTGATGACGAACAAAACGAGGGTTATAAGGTTTTGTTTGACGGTACCAATATGTTTGATTGGACAGGCAATACTGAAGGGTATGTTATAGAAGATGGTGATATGGTTATTCATCCTGACATTGGATCAGGTGGCAACTTGTATACTAAAGAAGAATACAGTGATTTTGATTTTCGCTTTGAATTTCAGCTTACTCCTGGTGCCAATAATGGCCTCGGAATCCGGGCGCCCCT